>CAYNDW010000811.1:0-3260 GCA_964395375.1 uncultured Cytophagia bacterium | reverse complement strand
GTCGTGAAAGTTTCCGCTGGCTTGGCGCTCGGCCTCTTGCTCGGCGCGGTGATCACCGTTGTCGGCATCGCGCGGTTCGAGGTTCTCCTCCATGCGTTAATCATTCTCTTACCGCTGCAATCTTGGATTCCATATAGCTTGCAGCAGTTGGGCACGCTCAATCCGTTCAACCTCCTGTCTCTGGTGATTTTTGTGATTTGGATCGTGAACGCGATCTTGCAGCGCGAGCGCATCGTCAGTTTCAGTTGGATGAACTTCGTCATCTTGTTTTTCGTGCTGGTGTGCGTCGAAGCTTTGTTGCGCAGCATGAGCTTCGCGGGGAGCGAGCACCTCGCCGAGCAGCTCAATCCGCTCAAGCGCTGGCTCAGCCCCATTCTGCTGTTCTTTCCCATTGCGAACACGCGTTTCTCGCGCCCGGCCATCAAACGTTTGGTGCGCACCGTCTTGCTCATGGTGGGCTTCGTGGCCGTGTTGACGATTAAAGACCTCAACGACATCGGCTGGCACAACATCAGTTTGCGCACGCGCTTTGGCGGCGCGTTCGGCTTTGGCGGCGAGAACGACCTCGCGGCTTTTTTTGTTTTTTATCCCGTCATCGTGTTGGCCGTCGCCTTGTTCGAACGAAAATTTTTTAGCCGCATGGTTTTGCTCGGCATTTTCGCGCTCGCCATGCTGCCATTGATCCTCTCGCTCTCGCGCGGCGCCTATCTCGGCATGATCGCGGCGTTGGGCGCTATCGGCTTGTTGCGCCATCGCTGGTTGCTCGCAGTCCTAGTGCTCGGCGTCGCTTTTTATGAGGTCTGGACTCCCGGCATTGTGCAACAACGTTTCGCGCGCACGGTGGTCGCCGCCAATGAACGCGTCGGCGGCCGGGTGCCCGCGCCCAATGAAGAAGAACGCAATCTGGAAACCAGTTCGGCGCAGCGCGTGCGCATTTGGCGCGGCGCCATGCGCATCATTGGAGATTATCCCGTCGCAGGCGTGGGCTACAACGTTTTTCAACAAGCCATTCCTTCCTATGCGAACATGGAATGGGGCATGGACGCGCACAACATGTATCTCCGCATCGGCGCGGAGATGGGCTTGCTCGGCTTGGCGGCTTTCTTGGCGCTGCTCGTTTTTCCCGGCTGCACCATGTGGCGCGTGTATCGCACCACCGGCGATCGTTTCATGCGCGGTTGGATGTTGGGCGGCATGGCGAGCATCTGCGGCATTTTGATCGTGAATGTTTTCGGGTCCCGCTTCACGCGCGAAGAACTCGTCGGCCTGTATTGGGTGCTCGTGGGTTTGACCTACGCCTATGTCTTCCTGCGCCGCGACAAGCTCGAAGCGCGCAAACGCATTCTAACCGAGCGCGGCGAGCAAAGTTTTCAATTGGATTTTAAACCGAAAGCCGCGCACTTGTTGCGCTAATGTGAAAACCGCGCCGTTCCTTTATTTATCATTCAGCAGGAATCTTTTTGAGAACTGGAGACTCTTTCTATTTCGGCGGATTAAAAGCATTGCGCACGAATGACGCAAAACACACGAATGGCTTTTTTCGCGTCATTCGGGTGTTTCGCGGGCAGAAAATGAAATCTGTTGAAGTAGAACTAGCTCCGGCGCTTAAAAAGATTCCTGCTGAATGACAGACCCTAATGGGAATCAGAAAACAGCCAGCAACACGCATATGCCGCCAAAGATCTCCATCGTTTATCTGCTCGACAAGCTTGCGTTCGGCGGCACGCCGCTGCAAGTGATGGAACTGGCGCTGCATCTTGATGATGAAAAATTTCAGCGGCAGTTCGTGGTGCTCGCGCAAATTGAACCGGAGTTGCAGCGCCGCTTGGAGCCGCGCGGCATTGCGTGCCACCTTCTCGGCCGCGGCCATTGGGTGCAAGCCGGCGCGTGGCGCGAGTTATATAAGCTCCATCGCATATTCAAACAGCTTCAGCCGAATATCATTCATGCGTTTCTGCCCACGAGCAACGTGCTCGGCGCAACACTCGGCAAACTCGCCCGCGTGCCCGTGCGCATTTCAAGCCATCGCGATCTCGGCGGCTTTGACGGCGAGCGCATCACGCGTGTGAACAATTGGACCGATCGGCATTTGGCGCAATGCGTCACGGCCAATTCCGGAGCCGTGCAACAAGCCGTGCTGACGCGCACGCGCTTGGCGCCGGAAAATGTGCGCGTGCTCTATAACGGCGTTGATGTGGAGCAGCTCAAGCGCGCGCAACGCGGCCCGGCAAAACGCGAAGAGCTGGGCTTTGCGGAGACCGATCTGCTCTTCGCCGTGGTCGCCAATATTCGCGCCGCCAAAGGGCATCGCGATGCGCTCGCGGCTTTTTTGCAAATCGCGCCGCGCTTTCCGCATGCGCGGTTGTTGCTCTGCGGCTATGTGGCCGACGCCGAAGTTTTCCGCGAGCTGCAACGCATGGTCGCCGCGGCTCGGGCCGAGCGCCAAGTTCATTTCATGGATTCGAGGAAGGACATGCCTGAAATCATGCACGCGATCGACGTTTTAATCGCGCCCTCGCACTCCGAAGGTTTTTCCAACGCCATTCTCGAAGCCATGACCGCGGGCAAACCCGTGGTCGCTTCCGCGGTCGGCGGCAATTGCGAGCAAATCGTGCACGAGCGCACCGGCTATCTCTTCCCTTGCGGCGACGCGCAGACGCTTGCGGGTTTATTGGAAGACCTGGCCGCAGCGCCGGGCAAACGCGAACACTTGGGAACCGCGGGCGCGGCGCGCGTTAATGAAATGTTTAGTGTGCAGGCCATGACGGCCGCGCATGAAAAGCTGTATGAAGATTTGATTAGACGCAGGGCTAAAAAGAAGCAATGAGTAAAACTTTACGCGGGTTCCTGCGCCAGTCTTCGCACTATTCCATCGGTCAAGTGCTCATTCTGTTCGCGTCGTTGATCTCGTTCCCGATTCTCACGCGCGTGTTTTCGGTGGCGGAATACGGCACGATGAGCTTGATCTCCAACACCGTGCTCATCGTCACCGCGATTGCCAAGGCCGGGCTGCAAAACAGCATCGTGCGCTTCCATGATGAATATTCGCGCGGCGAGCACAAGCATTTGCACGCCGGCTATCTCTCTTCTTTGCTGTTGGGCGGGTTGAGCCTTGCCATGATCGTGTCCGCGCTGTGGGCCATGGGCACCATGCTCGTGGATAATTTCATCGACGAGCATACGATGACGTTCGCGCTCTTGCTGGTCAGCAGCGGCATGGTGTTCTTTCGCTCCGCGGAAAGCCTCTTGCTCGGGTTCTT
>CAYNDW010000810.1:0-3261 GCA_964395375.1 uncultured Cytophagia bacterium | reverse complement strand
AACTCCATCGTGCTCGCGGCGATGCACGTGAGATGATCCGTAATGCGCGAGATTTCCGACATGAGTACGCGAATGAATTGGCAACGCTCCGTGGTTTGCAAGCCCATTAACTTCTCGACCGCCATCGCGTAGCCGACATTGTTGATGAGCGGCGAAACGTAATTCAAACGGTCGGTGTAAGGGAAAACTTGATTCCAGGTGACAGCTTCGGCGTCTTTTTCGAATGCGCGATGCAAATAGCCGATGGCAACATCGGTGCTCTGCACGTTCTCGCCGTCGAGTTCGAGCAGCAAGTGAATGACGCCGTGCATGGCCGGATGCGAAGGGCCCATGTTGAGCATCATGTTCTGCGTGTTCGCACCGGGCTGCGGCGTTTTGATGCGGAACGGTTGCGCGTGGCCGTTGCTGCTCGGCGCGCCCATCTTCTCGTTGGTGATGAGCGGATGGCGGCGCGTGATGGGATAATCTTTTCGCAGCGGATGGCCTTTGAATTCTTCGTACATCAAAATGCGGCGATGATCCGCAAGGCCTTTGAAGCGAATGCCGAACATGTCCCACACTTCGCGTTCATACCAACCTGCGCCCGCCCAGAGCTGCGACACCGAGTCAACGACCGGCTCGATTTCCGAAACGGGCACGCGCAAACGCAAACGCAGTTTGGCGGGATAGGCAAAGAGATTGTACACGACTTCGAAACGCTCGGCCTGCGCTTCGGGATAGTCGCGATAATCCACGCCGCCGAGGTCCATCAAAAAATTGAAAGCCGGATTGTGCTCGTCGCGCAAATAGCGACAGACCGAGAGCAACGATTCGCGCTTCACGAAGAGCACATGCTCATTGGCCTTCGACAGCGTAATTTGCACGGCCTCGGGAAATTTTTCAACGAGTGCTTCTAACCAAGACATAAATTTTTATCCACGAATGAGGTCTACTGTCGAGTTTCTTACAAAGGGCGCCAAGCTTTTCATTGTGCGCTCATGCCGCTAGCGTTCTTCTCTTTCGCGCGGCTCGTGCTGATTTGTACAATTTTTCTCGCGACGCATCATCAAGAAATTCTTGATGGCAATTTTCACAAACCCAAACGCCGACGGCCTTGATTGTTTTCTTCTTCTTTTCGAGGAAGATGTCCCGTTCTTCGCGGCGCAATTTTTTTGAGCCGCACATGCGGCAGAAGTCGCCTTTCATAGATTTTCTTTTCGCCGTGATACGATCATCCGGCTGCATCACATATTTTCGGCTTACTCCGCCCCAATGTCAACTGTCGTGAAATACTTGGCAATTGCATCCTTTGTGAAGGGCATATCATCTGTCGTTCGATGCCCGCCTTTCGCCTTGCGTATCATGAAGGCGATGTCGCAATCCGCTTGTTCGAGGATTCTGGCGTACAGAGCTTCATTCATCACATGAGCTAGTACTCTTACTTTTACTGAGGGAGCGATAGCGATTGTCCCAGAATCCGAAGCACTGCCATCCAAGCTGTAAAGTTCGAACTTACCAAAGGTATGTCGGTCACCACGCCCTGGAAGCCAGAGGTAAAAGTCTCCACGTGTTGCTACGTCGATCAATTCTTCGCTGCTATTCGTGATCTCAATCGTGATCGGTGGAACGCTCGGCGAATTAGGTGCTGCGCGGAAGTAATCTTGAATTCTCTGCAGATTAGTGAGAAGTGCAGCCGTTGCTGCAACTAAAGCTGCAAATGAAACAATTACCAGTCGTGTCTTCCGTGAAAAAGAACTCCAGCGATCTCGCCACGTATTCTGAGGTGGAATCGGAATTCCCTGCGGGCCAAGGATCTGTTGTTGACTCTCATCTTTCAATGATGAGTTAGGCATAGTGTCTCCGAAGTTGCATAACGACTTAAGCTCAACGACCCGACCCGAGAGACGCGTCACTTGCAACCGGAGCGGAGGACAAGGTTCACTGCAGCACTTGGTTAGGTGACACGATCATAATCAAAATGTCTTCGGACAATCTCTGCTAATTCGTCAACGCTCGCAGCGTCATAGTTGCCTGCCGCTGTGTATGGAATATCGCTGCCGGGCCGTGGTGGCAACTCCAAGCTCACTGAACATCGCTCGTCTCCCTCGCCGTAGGTGGAGATGTAAACTAAGACGCCGTGATTGTCGGGGCGTGCGATGCCGATGGCGCACCAATCACCGTCCCAGTGGTCAACGACATCAAATGCTCGTGGGCCAAGTCGCGTCGTCAATCCGTCGAGCAGGCGAATGATAGATTGATCCTTCTGGAATTTTGTGTTCATGGTGCTGCCTAACGTCAGCCGTAACCGGGCGGCGACGAAAGATTGTCCATTTCAAATCCGCACGACTTCGCCGCTCCGGTTCACGGCATTGTTCGTCGGACTTTGCGCCGCCGGGAACGTCTCGATCGGCTGTGTCATGCTACCACGTTGGGGCATCATGGAACATCAAGCGTTTCTTGTTCTCCGATGACGACGCGACGTATTTGCCCTGCGATCTCGTCGAACCCAGGATGCACCCACAATTCACCAGTAGACGCGCCACCACCCATGCCGCCAGCAACACCAGTCCCAACGGGTTTGCGTTCGTAGTAAATGGACATCCCTTCGTTTTCGTTGCACGACCATGCCACGGTGTCGAGATCCAGCAAGAGCTTTTGCATCGTGTCTGATGAACAGCGAATCATTCGAACCGGGATCACAGCATAGATTTGTCCGCCCCAATCACCTTGCAGAATGGCGACACCATCATCATGTTGCCGCGCTTCATCGAGAGTGCGAAGCGGATGAAATGGCGTGCCATGAGCGTCCGCCATCATGCGACGAACCGGACTTTCGTGATCGGGGATGTCGTTTGAATCGCTCATGAGTGTGCGAACATGCTTGTCCGACGAACTTGTCTTATCCTACAACTAATCTCAATACTCCTGCTTCTGCTTTTGAATCTTCTCCTGCAACATCATCACGCCTTGCAGAACGGTTTCCGGGCGCGGGGGACAGCCGGGGATATAAACATCAACCGGAAGAATCGTGTCGATGCCTTGCACGGTGGAGTAGTTGTCATAAAAACCGCCGGTACAGGTACACACGCCGAAGGCCACGACCCATTTCGGCTCGCACATTTGATCATACACGCGGCGCAAGATCGGCGCGATCTTTTGGCTGATCGTGCCCACGACAAAGAGCACGTCGGCTTGGCGCGGCGAGAAACGCGGGAGCGCGGCGCCGAAGCGGTCGAGGTCGTAATGCGAGGCGGCCACGGACATGTATTCCATGCCGCAGCA
>CAYNDW010000809.1:0-3266 GCA_964395375.1 uncultured Cytophagia bacterium | reverse complement strand
ACCCTTTGACGAATATGTGCGGATAGCGATCGAGCACATGCCTGGATCTGCGATAACTCTTCGTCGTGCCCGGCTTGTGAATGGATTTCAGAATCTGATCGTTGCCTGACTCCAACCCAAGGTTAAAACCGATGCATCCAGATTCTGAGGCGGCGTGCATAATTTCAGGCGTTATCGCTGCGGCAATCAATCCATTACTGGCATCCCAGGTAATCTTGAGATTGCGACGTGTGATTTCATTGAAGAGATCGATGGCCCGCTTGCCGTTATACAGCAAGTCGTCGTCGAGCCACATGAAATGGCTAATACCGTACGATGCCTTCAGGTGTTCGATTTCATCGACGACGCTCGAGACGGCCCGGCCTCGGACGCTGAGATCATTGAAGTTCCGCACGGCGCAGAATGAACATCGGGCCCTGCAACCACGATTACTGATGACCGTCGTGGCTTTGCGCTCCCCTCGCATAAAATTGAATGCGCCCATGGACCCGTATTTCGCATAGTCCCCGATGGGCAAATCGTAATACTCGGGTTGAACGTCCATTTCTTTTTCCGTGGGAGTGGCTCGTTCTCTCGTCGATATACAGTCCTGGCCGTTCAAGATGGCCACTTGCCTGATCTCAGAGACCGGCCTTGTTCCATTGACGACATCCAAGAGATCCGGAAGACTGCGATCGGCCTCATAAAAGCTTCCAATATCGATCTGCGGAACGGCTCGCAGCAGAAACTCCACGTCGTTGGAGACACATACCCCTCCTGCGATGATCGGAAGCGCGGGGTAGCGCGATTTCAAGAACACCCCCACATCGGCCACAGACGGGCGTGATATGGTAAACATGACGCTGATGCCCACAAGGTCAGGCTGAAACTCCTCGATCTTTTCGCTAAGCTTGTCTTTCCACATTTGAAAGTTGAAACTCGTGTGAGCCTCATGTCCATGTTTGAGGACGTGGAAGTTTAAGTCCAACAAGGCTCCCTGATATCCCCTGCGCTCCAGGTTGCGTGCAAGAATGCCTGGCCCATAGGGGGGGAAACAGGGATATCTTCTGCTCAAGACCAAGTCTCTATTGAAATCTTTCTCCGGTGACTCCGGCGGTGTGATCAGCAAGACCCGCTTACAGCCGTTAGGCAGCAGTCGTTTGAGATGGTCGTATATCGTCTGTTTCACGTCGGCATGATCCTCCGCGCAGGCTGCCGACTTCAGATCGTGCCCTGGACTCGTCATCACTTCCAATGTCTTATTCGCCATGACGCCCTCCCCGCCCTCGACCGCTACAAGTTCCCCCCTCCGCCCCTGCCTTGTGTTTCATGCCGCATGCAGCCTTTTCAGACGATGTTGCGTCATCTGCCTGATATGCTCGACCGTCTCCGATCCGAATTTCTTCTCGATATACGCCAAATACCGAGGATGCTCGAAGAATGTGTGAAACGCCTTGTCTCGGAAGCTGAGGACTGCCCCGGCAGATACATGCTCTGTCGATAGGGGAAGCGCCTCATAAGCATGCTGGGAAAACCCCACCCAGGTATCAGGCAACGCCATCTTTTGTTCGATCGCCATTTCGTAAATCTTCGAGCCCGGATAGGCCATCGCCGAGTAAAAGTTTGCCCAATCGGGGCAGAGATCGATTGCCATGTCGAGCGTGTCTTGCATCGTGTCGAGCGTGTCGTCAGGAAGTCCGAAAATGAAATTGGCGCCGATATTGATGTCCGCCGCGCGAATCTTGTCGAAGATCTCTTTGATATCTTTTTTTCCGAAACTCTTATCCACGCCGTCGCGCACGTACGTGCTGGCGGATTCGATTCCAATCCCCAACCAATTAAATCCGGCTTTTTTCAACTTCACCAGCATACTGTCCTTGACCGTATCAATCCGCGCGTAAGCCCAAATGTTCAAGTCGTAGCCTCGCTCGATGAGCAGATCGCAAATGCCAATGACCTGTCGTTCGTTGAGAACAAACATCTCATCGGCCATTTTGATATTGCGCACGCCGTATTTCGTCACCAGCTCGTCGATTTCCCGCACGACGTTTTCCGGACTTCGATAGCGAATCATCGGCTTGCCGAACGGCGTATTGATGCAACAAAAGGAGCATTTGAATGGACACCCGAGACTCGTATACATCGACGCATAGGGCTGGCGTTCCGAGATCCGGCCAAAACAATGCCAATTGTGCGCCCGGTACTTGTCCATCGGCAGAAGATCCCACGCCACACCATGGAGATCCTTGTCCAGGTCTTCGATCGCCGGCGCAGGCGGAGTGGAACGGATCATTGCACCATCGCGGTACCATAATCCGCTCACCCGGCTGTAGTCGGCAGGCCGTTTCGACTCGAAGGTTTGGAGAAGACCGAGGATGGTGTAGGGGCCTTCCCCCTGGCAAACGAAATCGACGGCCTCTTCCCGCAGGGTTCTTTCGGGCAGAGCCGATGGATGCAGCCCCCCGATCAAAACCCTCTGATCCGGCGCTCTCAATTTGACTGCGCGGCACACCTCCCCAGCGGCAGTCATATTCTGTGTCGAGGCGGAGGGCTGCTGGCCGTAGACGATGACTCCGGCCAGTCTCGGACTCAATCGGGATACGCGCTCAGCTACCTCGTTCGGTCCCATACATTCCGGCTCAGCATCCAGAATGGCCACTGAATATCCGCGATCACGAAGAAACGTGGCGATCAATCCAATCCACACGGGCGGCTCGATCGCCGCGAGCTCTGAGCCCAGAGCTTGATACGCCCGCGCACGCGAGCTCGGATTGATCAAGAGGAGATCGAGCTGGCTGGAAACGGCTGCGCGGCGCTCGTGTGTCGGCTGCGCCATCGTGGTTTTATCGATATGGATCACAGATCTCCTCCTGGAATGGTCGATCGATGACACGGCGGTTTCGCACAAGTTCTCGAACCGTGTGAGCGATCTTCTCCGCCGTAGGCGTCGGATTGTCTAATGACGGAGCCACTCCCGCCGTCCGATCCTCTAACCCCAGCGCAAACACCGCTGCTCCAGATTTATGCATGAGGTCATAGGCAATAGAGCGCGACGGCCCCCCAATCTCGAAATCCGAATCGATCACCAGTCCCAACTTGGTCCGAGATAAACTTTTCAACATGCCGTCCGTCACCGTGAACGGCTTCAACCATACGAGGTGAACGATGTTACACGCGATCCCTTCGTGCCGAAGCGCCTCGGCAGCTTCGATCGCGTTGAGCCGAGCAGCAGAAATGGGAAACAGCGTGATGTCCGCCTCGCGTTCTATGTCGTTCTCGAACTCATA
>CAYNDW010000808.1:0-3267 GCA_964395375.1 uncultured Cytophagia bacterium | reverse complement strand
CTCGTGGCTGGTACAGAGCGGAAACGCGACAAATAGGACTGTTGCCGTGTGGGACCGCGGTATCCGTGGTTTGGGCGAGATCATTGCCATCGGAGACACAGGCGTTGACTATGAATCGTGCTTCTTCAAAGCCGACGCCAACGCCCGCTCCGTTTACATTCACGACCTCGCCTTCGACACCGAAACACGGCGCGTGCAAATCCAAACACGTTTGCAGCCGATCAATCAAACCATACCAGAAGACGTGGAAGTCAATCAAGTCGTGCAGCAATGGCTAGAGAAGGGCTTTGGCGCGTTTCGGCAAATGGGTTTTGATCCCGCCAAAGTCGTAACGACCTCCAACGTCGCGCTTGACGGCCGCGAAGCCAGCGTGCGCAATCGCGCTACACAGCTCACGAATATCATCGTCGCCTCTTTTCTTGTCGTCGCGCCCAAAGCCGAACTTGCGCTCTTCAACGCCGGCTCGATTCGCATCGACGATGAACTCCCGCCCGGCAATATCACCGAATATGACGTCATTCGGGTGTTGCCCTTTGGCGGCGCGATCGCGCAGGTGGAAATGAAAGGCACATTGCTGCGCCGCGTACTCGAACAAGGCCAAGCCAACAAAGGCAGCGGCGGCTATTTGCAAACGGCGAATGTGAGTTGGAGCGAGGCCACGAACACGTGGCTCATCAACGGCGCGACGCTCGATGGCCGGCGCAACTATCAAGTTGCGATCTCGGATTTCCTGCTCACTGGAAAGGAGCAAGGCTTGGATTTTCTCAATCGCCAAAACGCCGAGCTGCGCGTGGTCAACGACAATGCCAGCGAAATCCGCCGCGCGTTGATTAATCAGCTTCAGAAAACATTTGGCAAGTGAGGCGATCCCGCTCAACACACGAAAGGACACGAAAAGCTTTTCGTGTCCTTTCGGAAAATTGAAGGCAACTAAATTATGGAGGGAAAAATTATTGGCTCTTAGGGCATTAACAAGAACAACTACGATATGAATGATAAGAAGCAAGCAATACGAGACGAAGCTGTAACTGCAGTAGGCGGTCTTGTTGGCGGTGCACTTGGCGCTCTCGCAGGGCCTGAAGCGGCTGCTTTGGGAGGCGCAGCTGGCTCAGTCGGAGCGTTGCTCGCTAGCAAGTTTGCACCTGAATATTTCGAAAACACCGTCATCCGTAGATACCTCAACAACCGCAAAATCGTTACCCTTCTTAAAGCGAAGATCGAATCGGATTTGAGGTACTCATTCCTCGATTCGCAGAGTGCCTTCGATCAAGCGATGACATCTGCCCGCACGATGCTTAATGCGGCTAATATTGAAGAGCCGTCTATTGGCACGTTGGAATCTCGTTTAGTGCGCGGCTTTCGCTGGAGCCTGTCTGGTGCCGATGTCTCCAATGAAATTTTTACTCAGTGCATTTCGCGCCTTGCCGACCATTGTCGATCTCACGGCCCAATACGCATCGGATGCCCGGCTATCTGTTGCGCTCCTATCGCCATCTTCCGTGATCTTCAAGAACGCTTTGCAGATTCGGTTGGTCTTCAATTCATGGTCTTCTGTGACGAGATCAACGGCCGTACCTTCTTTGAATCGCTCCGAACGACTTGCAATCTGGATTTTGCAGTGGGACCTCTCGAGGCTTTCGTTCTTTCGGATCCTGAACGCAAGCTGCCATTGCGAGTAATTGGACCACTGTTTGGCGAACAGCAGCGGATTTTTGTAAGCACAAAAAAAAGAACAGGGGTTCGTTCTGGCGTCTGGGTCTTCTCGCGATCATCAGCTAAATTTCAGTATCACGTTGGGATTGGGGTCCCACGTTCCGCTCAGGAATTGGGAATTGATGACGCACGTCAAATACCCGATCTTGTTGAAAGTATCCCGCCCGGTGATATGATCGTCACCTGGGATCCGCTTTCGAGTGTACTGGACCGACGTAAAGACTTCGCAGTTGTCCATCATTCCGAATACACGGTTCACTTCATGCTTCTAGGTCACCGCAGCATTTTTTCGAAGCATCGCTTCCCGGTGCAAGATTTCTTGACAGTTCTGTTGACCGAGTGGCGCCGTCGACAGCGAACCCAAGACGGATTGGTTAATATTCTCAGGCGTGATCACCGCTATATGAAGGCCTTTGCTCTAGGCACCGGCCACCATTGGACTCATGAGGTGTGACCCATAAATGGAAAAAGAATGTGATATGAAGAAGTCGGTGCTGAGGCCGCGAACTTAGAAGGTGAAAAAACTAAACGCCAGCAAAGAAGCGATAAAATAAGAGAAAGAAAAAATAGTAGAATACTTTTAGCGCGTAGAGCATCGATGCTCGGAGCTTTTATGTAGAGTTTGCTGACCTGCGATTAGAAAATTGAATAGCCGACTCCAACTCATCCGCTGGAATTTTCTTCCCTCCTCTCACTCTTCCGTTGCAAAGAAGCTTCCCTCCTCTGCCGCATCGCCTCTCCCAACACCAGGCACGCGGCATGGCTCATCGATAACGACGAGGTGCCAACTTTCATCGGAATGTGAAAGAACCCATCGCAGATTTCGCGCATCGCGCCGGAAAGGCCGCGACGCTCCCCTCCGATCGACAACAACACCGGCGTCGCGAGCTTCGCGTCTAACATCGTGCGTTTTGCGCCTGCAATACCTCCCCAAAATTTTAAGCCCAAGCGCTTGAGCGGCAGCAACTCTTTCTCTACGTTTTCAATCTGCGCGAGCGGCAAACGTTCAAACGCGCCGGAGGAAGCGCGCGACACCGCGGCGCCTTCAAAATTCCACACATGTTTTTTGAGCAACACCGCATGCGCGCCGAGCGCTTCGGCGGAGCGTAAGGTGTATCCCAAATTCTGTGCGTCCTCCGTGCCTTCGAGCAAAAGCAGCAACGCCGGCTCGCGCAACTTTTCGCACAGCTCGAATAACTTCTCCGCCGCGAATGGCGGCTTCTCCCCGCAAAGCGCCGCAACCCCGCCGTGCGAGCGCCCCTTCGTCATCGCACTCAACTCGTCAGCCAGCACATATTTGATGGGCACGTTCTGCGCCTGCGCAGCGTCAACTACTTCGCTCACGCGTTCGAGGCTACTGCCCTGCTTAATCAACACAAGCTGCACTCTTCTTTGCCGCGCTTGCAACGCGGGCAAAACACACTGTTTGCCTTCGAGGGTTTCAATCATCGCTTAATTTCGTGCATCAATAATCGAGTATCATAAAGTCGAAGCCAAATACGCCGCGCCCAAGAGCGCCGCAGGATCATCACGCATCACGTACAGCGGCGTTTT
>CAYNDW010000807.1:0-3276 GCA_964395375.1 uncultured Cytophagia bacterium | reverse complement strand
TTTGCAGAACCTCGTTGCCCGTTTGGGTGAAAACGAAATGCAGGACCTCGCGCTTGCGCGCGAGGAGTTAAGCGCGCTTTTTCCCGACCGGAAGAACAACGCGGAAGCCGTGGCCCTCAAGGTTTTTGCGTTGCGTTCGCGGGAGCAAGTTTTTGGCTTCGCCTTTTGGATTGCACCGGAAGAAGAAGCCTCGTGGCCGAAAGCGCAAACGCAATTCGCGCGCGAGTTGGTCGCGCAAGCGACGTTGACGCTCGACAACACGCGGCTCTTTCTCGAAGCGGAAGAAAAAGCGCGGGCGCTGTTGCGCGCCAATAACCACACCTCGGAATTTCTCGCGAGCGTCTCGCATGAGTTGCGCACGCCGCTGCACGGCATCTTGCAGTTCTCGGAGATTTTGTTGCGCGGTAAATTGGAAGAGAAGCAAAAGGAGCACGTGGACATCGTGCAACGCAGCGGTAAAACTTTGCTCGCTCTCATCAACGACATTTTGGATTTGAGCAAGATTGAAGCGGGCAAGATGGAAGCCGTGCTCGAACCGGTCACTTTGCTCGCGCTGCTGCGCGAAACGCTGGAAACCATTCAACCGTTGTGCGAGCAAAAAAGCTTGAACCTGCGGCGCGTGTTCGAACCCGCTTTGCCCGACGAGGTCATCACCGATCGCATGCTATTGCGGCGCGTGCTCACGAACCTGCTCGGCAACGCGGTGAAATTCACCGAGCGCGGCGAGGTGGTATGCCGCATGCGCATGCACAAAGAGAATTTGCAGATTGAAGTGCAAGACACGGGCATCGGCATGCCCCAGCCGCGCTTGCAAGAAATCTTCGAGCCGTTTCGCCAATTGGAAAGCAGCGAAGCGCGCAAGCACGGCGGCACGGGCTTGGGACTGGCCATCTCGCAACGCTTGCTGCACATTCTCGGCGGGAAAATCGAAGTAGCCAGCGAGCTGGGCAAAGGCTCGACCTTCACGATGACGCTGCCGCTCACCGCGCCCGCGCGTTTGGTTTCGCGTGAGCAGAAAAAAGCCGCGCCTTTGCAACCCGCGGTCACCGCGCCGGCAAAGAAGGCTGCGAAGCGCAACGCGCTCATTCTTGTGATTGACGATGACGCGAACGCGCGCATGGCGATGCGTTTTATTTTAGAAGACGAAGGCTATCGCGTGCTCTTCGCGGAGGGCGGGGAAGAAGCGTTGCCGCTAGCGCAGCGCGAGCAACCGGATTTGATTTTGATGGATATCATGATGCCCAAGCTTGACGGCTATCAAGTGGCGCGCGCGCTCAAGAATCAAAAGCAGCTCAAGCACGTGCCCGTGATTGCATCGACCGCGCGCGCGATGAAAGGCGACCGCGAAAAAGCCTTTGCCGCGGGCTGCGATGATTATCTCACCAAACCGTTTGCGTCCGCGGAAATTCTTGCGATGATTGCGAAGTGGGTGAGGTGAGGAAGGCGGAGTGATGGAGTATTGGAGTCATGGAGTATTGGAGTTTTGGAAAAATAACAGACCTTCAGCACTCCAGCACTCCACAACTCCAACACCCCATGGCTCAACGCTTCATCTTCACCAACTAAACTTTGGAGAAACCATGTCACAAGCAAACCCAGGGTATAAGCTCGCGCATGATTTGCGAAACGTGATGAACAACATTCATCTCAACCTGGAAGTGACGCAACGTTTGGCGGCGCGCTCAACCGATGCGCGCGCGGAAGAATTGCGCCAACACTTGAGCGTCGTAGCCGCGGAATTGCAGAAGCTGAAGCAGATGGTGGAAGAAATCTGTAAGCAGTTGGCATAGGTCAACCCTTGCGAAGGCGTGGAGCTTTCGCAAGGGTGCCAGATGTCGGGCTGCAAGCAAAGCGTCCTACTTATTCTTCGCGTAAATCAATTGCCCGCCCTCCTCGTCGATTTGCGCCGTGTCTCCCTTCGCCAGTTCGCCCGCCAAAATTTTGGTTGAAAGCGCGTTGATGATTTGGCGTTGCATGAGGCGCTTCAACGGCCGCGCGCCGAAAACCGGATCATAACCTTGTTGCGCGGGAGCGCGGCGTGTCATCGGAAACGCTTGCCAATCTTTGGTTGGCGGAAAAGTTTCGGCTCGCTTTGGCGTCGAAGGCATGAGCCGGTGAAGTCGAACTTGCGCGCCGCGATCTTCAGGAACACCGAAAACTCTTTTGCGCAAGCTCGACTTCGCCCGCATTTAAAGGGCGCGATGGCATTCCGAAATTCGCTCTTGACAATGGAAAAATTCCTTTGCACCTAGCCGGCATCAGATCGGCATTCTCCCTCCATAGAACTTTTTTCTCCTCTTGGAAATTTCCACGACAGCACATAACAAGGCTGGTGGAAGCGCCAAGACCATAAACGAAAGGAAAGCGACATCATGACCCAGGCAGAAAAAAACGCCGAGACCGTGCGACGCGGTTACGCGGCCTTCAACACGGGCGATATCAAAACGCTCACCGAGATCTTTCACGAGAGCGCCTCGTGGCACACGCCGGGGCGAAGCTCCGTTGCCGGCGACTACCAGGGCCGCGACGCGGTCTTTGCTCTTTTTGGCAGATATGCGGGTGAGACCGGAGGGAACTTCAAGGCCGCGTTGCAGCACGTGCTCACGAGTGAGGACGGCCGCGTGGTCGGCGTTCATCACAACAGCGCGAAGCGGAACGGCAAGCAGTTGGAAGTTGATTGCTGCCTCGTTTTCGAGTTCAAGGACGGCCGGCTTATTGACGGCCGGGAGCACTTTTACGATCTCCACGCTTGGGATGAGTTCTGGTCGTAGCCACCCACTTTTCGACGGCGAACCCAGTGGCGTGTCAAACTTCAGTTTGACAATTGAGCGATTTCAAATAGCGCTGGATAACGCCGTTTTAATGAGCCTATGAAGTCGAACTTGCGCGCCGCGATCTTCGTGAACAATGAAAGCTCCTTTGCGCAAGTTCGCCTTCGCCCGCATTTAAGGGGCGCGATGGCATCCCGAAAATCGTGCTTGACATTGGAAAAATTCCTTTGCACCTAGCCGCCACGAGATCAGCATTCTCCTTCCCTTCCGAAATTCTCTCCTGACTCCGGAACCGGCACGCTGATCTGCGTTACCCACAAGCCTTCGAACTCTGCGCGTGAGCGTGCTAGGCTTCGGACTTTGAACGATACAGGAATTGCTCGGCCACGAGGATTTGAACATTACCATGATCTACACGCATGTAACCAACAAAGGCGGGCTGGTTATGCGCAGTCCGGCGGATCGATTGTGAGAACGTCTGCATGATAAAGTACGCAGTCTTGCA
>CAYNDW010000806.1:0-3278 GCA_964395375.1 uncultured Cytophagia bacterium | reverse complement strand
CAGGTCGGGCTGTTCGAGCCGATTCACGGCAGTGCGCCGGACATTGCCGGGAAGAATGTGGCGAATCCCATTGCGACGATTGCTTCAGCGGCAATGATGCTGTCCTACGGGTTCAAGTTGGATAAAGAAGCGGAAACCATCGAGCAGGCGATCGTGAAAACCCTCAATCTGGGTTACCGCACAAAAGACATTCACAGCCCTGGGACTCGCTTGGTCAGTACGACGGAAATGGGCGAGGCCATCCTGCAACATTTGAATTGAGGGAGGTTCTTGAGGCTGATGAGTGCAGATCTCAAAACCGGACTGATCCAGACCTTTGCCGGTACGGGAGATCCAGGCTGGTCTGGTGACGCGGCGATGGCCATCGCCGCTTGTCTGAATGAGCCGAAGGGACTTACCCTGGATGCCGAGGGAAACCTGTTCATCGCCGACTCCGAAAATCATCTTGTGCGAAAGATTGACAGACGGACAGGCCTTATCAAGACCGTCGCGGGGTGTATGCAGACGATCGGGCCTGAAGCAAAGCCGGTTTCACCGGCGCCAGTCGCACAGGGAGTGTACGATGACCCTTTTGCCGAAGGTGACGCTGTTAATTCGCACGCCTTTTCTCAGCAGACGGACTTGAGCGGAACGGTTCGTTATGTCGTGGCTGGCACAGCGCCGGCGAAACGTTTCAGCGGCGACGGCGGCCCAGCGGATCAAGCGCTGTTGAACTTTCCGACGGCTGTGGTGGTCGATCGGGCAGGGCATCTCTACATTGCGGACATGCTGAACCATCGGGTCCGGCGTGTGGATGCGGTCACAAGAGTGATGACGACAGTTGCAGGTCTAGGCCAGCCTCGATATTCGGGGGACGGAGGATTGGCTGTGGAGGCGGGGCTGAATGAGCCGGCCGCTCTGGCATTGAGCGAAGAGGACATTCTCTATATCGCGGATCAAAGCAACAACCGTGTCAGGGCGGTGGATTTGGCCACTGGATTGATTCGTACGGTCGCAGGGACGGGAGCAGCAGCGTATAATGGGGATGGTATGGACGCGATAGAAACAGGTCTGGCTGGCCCCAGCGGATTGGTGCTGGCATCAGATGGTACGCTGTTCATTGCCGATACCTTCAACGGAAGAATTCGCGCGGTCGATTCAGTCACTGGCCTCATACGAACGGTGGCGGGGGACGGCGGTGAATATCGGTATCAGGGGGTGAACGAACCGCCCAGTGCCAGTCTCTCTCGACCATCGGGGATTACATTGGATGAAGAAGGGAATCTCTACATGACCGATTCGGACAATCATCTGGTGCGCCGGCGGGATCGAATCACTGGATGTCTTGAGCGTATCGCTGGGGTTGGGGTGGCCGACTACGGGGGTGACGGGGGGGCAGCCCTTGAGGCCGGCTTGAGTTACCCCTTTGGAATCGTGGTGAGTCGTGCGGGACATGTGTTTGTGGCCGATACCTTCAATCATCGCATTCGAGAGATTTGGCAGTAGGCAGAATCGAGGTTATGTTGAAAAAGAAGTCTGGGTATGTGGTCGCCATCCTCGGTGCAACGGGGGCGGTGGGGAAAGAAACTCTTGAGATTTTAGAGGAGCGAAAGTTTCCGTTGGCCTCGCTCCGCCTGTTTGCTTCGAAGCGTTCGGCTGGCGAGGTGATGTCGTGCCAGGGCAAAGACTGGAAGGTTGAGGAATTGACGCCGGAGTCGTCGTTTGCCGGTGTCGATTTCGCATTTATTTCAGCGACCGATGCGATCAGTCGCGAGTATGGTCAACGGCTCGGAGCAGCCGGGGTTGTGGTCATCGACGACAGCGGTGTCTTTCGGATGGAGGTCGGCGTTCCGTTGGTGGTCCCGGAAGTGAACGCCCATGCGCTGTTGACGATGCCTCGCGGCATTGTGTCGATTCCCAATTGCACCACGACACCGCTCGTCATGGCGCTCAAGCCGCTGCAGGATGCCGTGGGGGTGAAGCGCGTTGTCGTCACGACGTTTCAATCGGTCTCCGGGACTGGCGCTGCGGCCATGGATGAGCTGATGACGCAGACGAAAGATCTGATGTCCTTTCGCGATACAAAGGCTGAAGTGTATCCTTATCAGATCGCATTCAATCTGCTGCCGCATATCGGATCATTCAACGACGGCGGGGACTGCTCCGAAGAAGTGAAAATCGCCCGCGAGACGAGAAAAATTCTCGACGCTCCTATGCTTCGCGTGACAGCGACGACTGTGCGTGTTCCAGTGATGCGCTGCCATTCCGAAGCCATCAACGTAGAGTTGGAAAAACCGCTCAAGCCGAATGACGCCCGTGCGCTGTTGGCGGCTATGCCGGGTGTCATCGTGTACGATGATCCAGGCAAGAAGCTCTACCCCATGCCCTTGGATGCGACCGGCAAAGATGAGGTCTACATCGGCCGCGTCAGGGAAGATGAATCGATCACAAACGGTCTGAATCTCTGGGTGGTTTCCGATAATCTCCGCAAAGGGGCCGCGCTCAATGCGGTGCAAATCGCAGAACATTTAGCGCAAAGCTGATGGCTGAATGGGGAAATCTTGGCAAAGTCTTTATCGGAGTCGGGCTCTGTGTGGTTGTGGTCGGCCTGCTGTTGTTGATCGCAGACCGTGTTCCAGGACTTGGGAATTTCTTGGGATGGTTCGGCAAGCTTCCCGGCGACATCTCTATCCGACGAGATAACTTTAGCTTCTCATTTCCCATCGTCACGAGTCTGCTCCTCAGCGTCATTCTGAGTCTGGTATTCTATTTCATATCATGGATCATTCGCCGATGAAGAAGCTGAGGAGTGGCGTGTGTCTCACCATCGTGATGGGAGTATGCCTTCTCGGTCTGTCTTCTGGAGTCGAGGCGGCCGAGTCGATCCGCGTCCTGCTGGCGGCTGAAGTGCTGCGACTCGATATTCGTTCAGATGGTCCGTTGTGGGCGACAGATGTAAAAGGTCGTGGTCAGACCCTGCGCGCGTCGGTCCAGGTCTTAGCCGCTGACAAGGGGTTTTTCGTGAACGGTGTCCAGATGCAGACGGACCAGTTGACGATCAATGGCGGAGAGCAAGGTCTCACCGTGACCTTTTCTCGGCCCTCTCGGAAGCCAAATGGGGCGGCGGTGTCATCGGGCGACTCCGGCACAGAACTTTCCGTAAGCGGCCTTATCCATCTTGTGAGAAGAGGTAAAGGGATTCTGGTCATCAATCGGGTGGATGTCGAAGAATATGTCAAAGGGGTGGTGCCCGCCGAGGTCAGCTCAACCTGGCACCCGGAGATGTTGAAGGCGCAGGC
>CAYNDW010000805.1:0-3279 GCA_964395375.1 uncultured Cytophagia bacterium | reverse complement strand
AGTTTAAAGAGATTCTTCGACTTCTTCATGGGCGAGCTGGGGGGCTTGCCCACAACCCCGCTTGAATTGATCGAAGGCGGGGCTTTATTGAACTCAGGAGTTGCATTGGAGGCGACATGATCATTCTAGGGCTATCCCCGCTTGATAAGGACTCAACTGTAACCTTGATGAAGGACGGACGGGTTCTGTTTGCGGCGGGAGAGGAGCGGTTTACGCGAACTAAACTGCAGGATGGGTTCCCCGCAGAATCATTGCAGGCTGGACTCGAATATACAGGCATCAGTCTTGAGGAAATTGATCAAGTCGCATATCCGTTTTTTGATTGGAAGAAAGAAACAGAGATGTTTACTCAAAACCTCGAAAATGAGGAGAAGTTTATCGACTCTGTTTCGAAAGGACCGATGAGAAAAGCAATCGAAGCGGCGCTGAGTCAAGTTCCGAAACGTTCAGCGGGAATCCCTGGGCTTTCAGATCCAAACGAAACAATGAAAAAAGGAGTCATGCACAAGATCTTCTATCGCATGGCTGGAATGGAAGGAGTTATTTCACGGAATCTCGCAAAGCGTGGGTCTGCATCCTGGGGACGAGCAGCACAAGCGTATCACAAGGTGTGGCAGGACGAATTGGACACGAATCTTAAGGAGCTGAACCTGCTAAAGAAGCTAAAACGGTATGACCACCATTCTGCCCATGCCGCGGCTGCGTATTATTCGAGTAAGTTTGAACGCACGTTGATCGTGACACTTGATGGCTATGGATCTGGCTTGGCAGGATCGGTGAGCATCGGTGAGAATAATAAAATAAAGAGGATCCATAAGATCGAGTACCCACACTCATTAGGTACTTTCTATGAGAGTGTAACGTCATCACTTGGCTTCAAGCCGAGTCGGCATGAAGGAAAAATTGTCGGTCTTGCCGCATACGGAGACCCCAAGGTATTGACGGACTTGGTGCTGGGACGGTTTCATGAAAGCCCTGGATCGTTCCTTATCCGTGAGAGTAATAATATCTATTTCTCGCGATATCTTGCTGCACTGTTTCCAAAGATCGAAGTTGCTGCAGCCTATCAACATGTGTTGGAAACGATTGCGACGAATTACATTCGTTACTATGTTCAAAAAACAGGAATCGACAGTGTTGTGTTGGCCGGTGGGGTGGTGGCAAACGTAAAAATGAATCAGCGAATCTTTGAAATCGAAGGTATTCAACGGCTATTTGCTTACCCGAACATGGGAGATGGTGGTTGTGGTACAGGAGCGGCCTTCCTTGCGTCGGGGGACTCACTGAAAGACGTCCCTCCCTATAGCAACGTCTATTTTGGTCCTGATTATTCTGAGCAGAGGATCATCAAAGATTTGGATGCGGCAGGGCTTCTGTACGAGTATATCGGCCCCATTGAGAAGAGAGTGGCGCAACTGATACACGAAGGAAGGGTGGTGGCGCGATTCAATGGCCGAATGGAATATGGGCCCAGGGCCCTAGGGAACCGATCGATCCTATATCGTGCTAGCGAGCCGGAGGTCAATCAATGGCTCAATCAACGGCTGGGTCGGACAGAATTTATGCCATTTGCGCCGGCAACGTTATTTGAAGAGCGCCATCAGTGTTATCACAACATGGATGGTGCTGATTATGCCGCGCAGTTCATGACTCTCACCTTTGATTGCACCGATTTCATGAAGAAGTCTTGCCCTGCAGCGGTGCATGTGGATGGCACCGCACGACCCCAGCTTGTGAAAAAAGAGGTCAATCCAAGCTACTACGAAATTTTGAGAGAGTACCATCGATTGAGCGGTGTTCCGTCCGTAATAAATACGAGTTTTAATATGCACGAGGAACCGATTGTCAACACTCCTGATGATGCCATTAGAGCATTCCTGCAAGGCAACATTGATTATCTGGCGATCGGCAATTTATTAGTTAGGCATCCATCACTTTGGAAGGCTCAATAAGGCATATCTCAGGCAAGGCCTTGGATGGCTGACATGGCCTTCAGGGTTATAAAAATAATAGACGGGCGGTATAAAGCGATGTTGCAGCCTCTCGTGTCGTTTGTTGTTCCAGTTTTGAATGGCGAACAGCATATTGAGAGGTGCCTTCTTTCTATCATGAGACAGGGGTGTCCAGGAGCTGAATTTGAGATCCTTGTGCTCGACAACGGCTCGATAGATCAGACACCTAATATTGTCAAACGCGTAGGCCTTGATTGTATAGTGATTCCAAAGTTAACTGTCAGTGCTTTGCGCAACCGGGGCGTGGAGAAGGCTCGAGGCGCACTGATAGCATTTGTTGATTCAGATGTTGAGTTAAACCAAGGTTGGTTGCAAGAAGCTCGTAGTGTCTTCACAAATCTCCAGATTGTCGCTGCGGGGTGTATGCCTGCTGTGCCAAGCGACGCTACTTGGGTGCAGAAGACATGGGATTTGCATCAACGTGTGCGGCCAAGTAAACGCAATTCGGAAACTGTGCAATGGCTTTCATCGATGAATCTCATGGTCCGAAGAGATGCCTTTCTAAGTGTGGCTGGATTCAATGAATCCCTTAAGACATCCGAGGATGTAGATCTCTCTTATCGTTTGAGCAGGATAGGGAGGATTGTCTTGTGTCCTGGTATGGAGGCCATTCATTGGGGAGAAGCTAGAGACGTCACAACTTTCTGGAGGAAGGAAGTCTGGCGCGGGTTGGGCAGCTTCAAGGGAGTTCTTTCTCACGGTCTGCGGGTGGACGAACTTCCGAGTCTTGGTTATCCGCTATATATCTTGGCGCTTTTCTTGGTCTTGGCATTCGGCTCTGTAATCGATGGATATAGGGGGCAATTGTTTCTGGCTCCGCTCGCTGCCTCTATTTTGGTCTTGCCCGCGATTCTGCTATCGCTCAGCACTGCTAGAATCACAAAGTGCCCTGGCGCGGTCATCGGGCTATTCGTCCTCTACCTAGTTTACGGTTTCGCACGAGCCGTATCTCTCGTCAAGGCCTCTCGCCTCTCCCTTTCATGAATCCCACGCACGTAAACCCCAACTCCATTACCGTGGGCCACGTTCTTCATGCTTTTACTGTCGGTGGGGAGGAACGCGAACTCCTGAACATCGTGTCCTATGGCAATAAGTCACAATTCCGACATGTCATCATCGCGCTTACTGTGGCTGGAGATTTCGCCAGTGGTCTGGATCCTGAAAGATGCAAAGTGATTGAATTGCGGAAGCAACCTGGCAATGATTTCCGGCTGCCCTTCAGGATTGCCGCGATGCTTAGAGATAGTGAAGCGGACGTCGTACATGC
>CAYNDW010000804.1:0-3282 GCA_964395375.1 uncultured Cytophagia bacterium | reverse complement strand
GATAGTTCAGGGACCTGAAGCGCACTGGCGAGACGAAGAGCGCGCGGAAGATAATACAGCTGCATACGGACCTCCTGGGGGAGACCCGTTGTAGCAAACTCCGTCTCAGATGTATCTGACCCTGTTCACCGTATGGCGCGTCTTACTCTTGATCTCCCTCAATGTCCAGAACAGCCAGATAGGGAAGGTTCCGGTACTTCTGCTGATAGTCGAGTCCATATCCGACGACATACTTGTTTGGAATTTTAAACCCCACATAGTCGATGGCGACATCGATGACCCGACGATCTGGCTTGCTCAGCAACGTGCAGACCTTAATCGACCGCGGCTTCTTTTTTGTTAGGGCCTTGACCAACTGTTGAACGGTTAGCCCGGAATCCACAATATCTTCTACCAGCAAGACATCTTTACCTTCGATGTCCTCTGTCAACTCCGTGACCACTTTAACCGTTTTCGTCTTGCCGGATGTTTTTCTCCGAGACCCATCACTCGTCACTATAAGAAAGTCCACTCGTGCTGGGATTCTGATTGCGCGGGCTAAATCTGCGTAGAAGGCATAGGCCCCCTTCAGCACTCCCACCAACACAAAATCCTTCCCCGTATAATCGGTCGTGATCTGTTTCCCCAACTCACGAATCCGGGCGCGCATTTCCTCCTGCGTCACAATTGGCCGACCGAAAATCCGTTCCATATTTCCTTGCTCCTTACTCTGGCGCACAGTCGCACACCGAGACGACCAAACAGCGCGTCGTTTTACCACGGACAACAAACCGCTCATCCTGCCGCATTCCCATGACCCAGAGAATTCCCTCTGGGGCCACCAATAATGGAATCTTCCCGCGATTGTGGCGGGCAACCTTCCTATCGGTGAAGAAGTCTTGCAGTTTTTTACTCTTCCCCTGCATCCCCTGAGGGAAGAATCGATCGCCGGCTTGCCACGCACGGACAACTAACCGTTCCGTAAAGCGATCGGCATCGAATACTGCCAGTCCAGATGTGACAGGTACAGCCAGCGTTTCAACAGCACGACGAGTCATGAGTTGTACCTGAACGTGCTGATTCGTTCTAGCCCAATAGACTGTGGAAGGCACCTGAACGGCACACACCTCCCCCTTCTCGGGCTCGACATCAATCTGATAGCTCCGACCTACGCCTACGGCTGGACTGAACCTTACTTCCCCCTGATGTAGCGTCACTGAGGCTTGCTTCAACGATAGCCAGGATTCATTCCTTCCCTTAAGAATGACACGACGAACCGATTCTACCGCGCTGAGGCTGCTGGCCCTTCCCTCTCCGTCATAGGTCCGCAAGATCATCCGAACGAGACGGCGCTGAAGCGCAACCGGCAGCTCGATAAAGGCCCGGCGATCAAATCGTTGCACATCTTTAACTTCTTGGCTCACAAGTCTCTTCACCACATCATTGGTAAGACATTCCAGGTATTCCTCTTCATCGCGAAGCAGATCTGCCTGCCGCTGCAACACCCGGACAGCAGCCGGCGCTAACCGACTCATGACAGGCAACAATTCCTTCCTGATGCGATTCCGATGATAGATCGACTTCTCATTGCTCGAGTCACAACGATAGGTCAGCCCTTCAGACTCCAAGTAGGCCACGACTTCTTCGCGGGTGGCCGTAAGAAGAGGGCGAACAATTGTATCTTCACGAGCGTACGGCATTCCCGCTAATCCGCTCATGCCGGCTCCCCGCAACAGCCACATGAGTACCGTTTCTGCCTGGTCATTGGCCGTATGACCGACTGCAATGCGATCGGCGCCTACCTCCTGCGCCAATTGCTTCAGGAAATCGTAGCGCGCGTTGCGCGCTGTTTCTTGAAGCGATGACCGTCGCCGTCGTTTGATCAGTATCGGTCGATGGATCACAAGAGGCAGTTGTCGTTCAAGACAGAACGCCTTGACAAACGATTCGTCATCTTCGGACTCCACTCCGCGCAACCCATAATTACAATGAGCCACCGTGAGCGAAAGCTGCCAGGATCGGGTAAGGCGATGAAGAAGCGACAACAACGCGACCGAGTCTGGCCCGCCCGACACGGCCACGAGCACGTGCTGGCCGGGAAGGAACAACTGGCGCTGACGAACCGTTCGAACAAGCTGGGCTAACAGCGCCGGTCGCTTGCTAGATCTGGCTCGTGCCTTCATAATCGCTACCCCAGCAGCCATGCTACTGCACTCCCTGCGGAATGCGCCGTAAACTGATTCGCGCCTGTTCCACGTCACGGGCAATTTGCTTCGACAGCTCATCGGCGGATGTAAAGACATGATCGCCGCGCACCCTTGCCACAAACTGCACGATAATCTCCTGGCCATACAGGTCACTGGTCTGACCCAACAGATTGACCTCGATCAGCCGCTCACCTGCCTCAAAGGTCGGTCGAGTTCCAATGTACGCGATCGCATCAAAGGTCTGACCGCCATAGACAGCCCTTGCAGCATACACTCCGTCGGGGGGCACCACACGATCGGCTGGGATACGCAGATTCGCTGTAGGCCAACCCATTGCCTGCCCCTGTTGCACCCCGTGCACAACGGCACCTCGAATCCCATAGACACGTCCAAGTAAGACAGTCGCCTGCTCCATCTTCCCTTCCAGAATAAGACGACGAATTCTGCTGGAGCTTACCACGTCCCCTTCCATCACCACAGGAGTGACAGGATGCACGCGAAATCCATACTGCTTCCCAAAACGCACAAGGTCGTCGATACGCCCTGTCCTGCCCTTCCCAAATGCAAAATGATTGCCCACGAACAGTTCAGCTAGGGTGAGAGACCTATGAAGGATATCTTCAGCGAATTGATCAGGGCTCATCGCCGCGAAGGTGGGAGTAAATTCCAGAAAAACCACTTCGTCGATCCCTGCGGTTTCGAAGTGGGCAAGTTTTTCCTCCACGGTGGTGAGAAACTTAAGATCGACATGAGGGGCGAGGATCTTTACCGGATGCGGTTCGAAGGTCAATACGAGCGCCGTCCCCTGTGCCTTTCGAGCCGTCTCGACCACCGTCTGCAATAGCGCTCGATGACCCAGGTGGTGGCCGTCAAAATTACCGATCGTAGCGACCGGATAGACACGTGTGCGCTCGCCGGACAACCCGCGCGTCACTTTCAGCATAGTCCTCAGCGAAGGAGCCGGGCTGCGTCTTTCGCGAAATAGGTCAGAATGAGATTCGCCCCAGCCCGTTTAATTGAAAGCAACGATTCCATCATCGCGCGCGATTCGTCGAGCCAGCCGGCATTGGCGGCCGCTTTGATCATGCTGTACTCC
>CAYNDW010000803.1:0-3288 GCA_964395375.1 uncultured Cytophagia bacterium | reverse complement strand
GGGGGGAGAGCTAAAGCTACCCTAAAAAGTGTCAACTTTTTTCAGGACGTGACAGTTTCTTTCAAATTGCTGTCGCATGCGGCTTCGAATTCTTGCACAGGAGAGCACATGGCCGAAATCAAGACGAAACCGACGAAGATCAGCGTCAAAGACTTCATCGCCGCTGTGGAGAACGATGCACGGCGGAAAGACGCTAAAGCGCTACTGAAGCTTTTTGAGAAGGTCACCAAATGGAAAGCGCAGATGTGGGGCCCGACAATCGTCGGCTTCGGCGCTTATCATTATACTTATGACACTGGGCATTCTGGCTCTATCTGTGTTGTTGGTTTCAGCCCGCGCAAAGCCAACTTCGCCCTCTACGTCTCTAATTTTCCCGGCAAGGCAAGCCTTTTGGAGAAACTTGGCAAGCATAAAGGAGGTCTCAAGCAATGTTTGTATATCAACAAACTTGCCGATGTGGACCTCGCCGTTCTCGAAAAAATCCTTAAGGCAGGAGTTGCTGAAACAAAGAAGACTTGGCCGGTGACAGCGAGCTAGGCTCTCTGGTCACCCGACAAACATAACAATCGTTGGGCAGGAAAACCGAATCTCATGAAAAAAGCACAGTTAGTCTCATCGGCGCCAGTGCTGCTTGTGCGCGATGTCGTAGCTTCGGCAAATCACTATCGCGACGCGCTGGGCTTTACCTACGACCGGTTCTGGGGGCATCCCCCGAACTTCGTGATCCTTCACCGTGATGGTATGCGTTTGATGTTGAACCAGGCGCCTCACGGGACAGCCATTGTTCCGCACTGGAGAGTGAATGCCGGCATTTGGAACGTCTACTTCTGGACAGATGACGTTGACGCCTTGTTCGCAGAGTTCCGCGCGCGTGGCGCTAAGATCGACTATGGCCTCGGCAACAAACCGTATGATGTCCGGGAATTTGGCATCCAGGATCTCGATGGATACGACATCGGTTTTGGCCAGCCAATATCTCATAAGCCGGACGAGCCGGAATCAAAAAGATGAACACGGAGCAAACAGGGTCAACAGAGAAGGTCATGTATGGAAAATTCTTTTAGCTTTGTAAGCTCCGTTTACTCTGTTTGCTCCGTGTGAAAAATCTTTTTTTTTGCAACGATTGAACTTTTGATGGAATAACCATGCTGTGCAACGAATCCGGCAGCGCGTCGCGGTTCGCGATCCACGCGTCCCGCAGGCCGGGTCGTTGAGCTTGGGTCGTTAACCTCAAAACGGATCACACCTCATGCCTCACGCAACCCTTCAAGCCGTGCAACCTGTTCTTCCGTCTCGCAATGTCGAAGCGGCGATTGCGTATTATGTGAATCGCCTCGGTTTTGTTTTGCTCTTTCAAGACGAGCCAACAAATCCGCGCTATGCCGCAGTGCAGCGCGACAAAGTTGAACTGCATCTGCAATGGCACGATCCCGCGGAATGGGCTGCGGTGGAAAGGCCGATGCTGCGCTTCGTCGTACCTGCGCTGCAAGCATTGTTCGAAGAGTATCAGCCCATGGGCGTGTTCCACGAGCACACCGCGCTACGCGAAACGCCGTGGGGCACGCGCGAGTTCGCTTTCTACGACCTCGACGGCAACGGGCTGACTTTTTATTGCGACCTTTAATCCAATAATCTTGCACTGAACCCAGGAGGTGCTTTCATGAGCATACTTCGTCGTTCCATTAAGTGGATCATGCTGATCTCCGGCTTGCTTACATGCACGATGTTCTATGCAGCGGTTGCGCCGGCAGCCTCGCTGCAATCAACCTTTGGTCAAGCGCTGGATGGCCCGGTGGCGGAAATTGTTGTGCGAAATTGAGGCGCCCTCATCGGGCTGATCGGTCTCATGTTGATCTACGGCGCATTTAACGAACCGACGCGACGTATAACATTACTTGTCGCCGGCGCGAGCAAAGTCGTGTTCATTGCATTGGTCTTATTGTTTGGGCAACAGTTTCTCCAGTTTCAAGTGGGCGTATCGCTCGTGGTCGACGCCATCATGGTCGTGCTGTTCGCAGCATATCTCGTTTCTACCTGAAACTTGCATTGCATGGCTTTTTGCGCATGCAGAAAATCAAATCTCTTGGCACAGCGCACGGATCAAAAACGCTTACCGCAAAGCGACCGCCGCGCGTGCGTTTTTGATCCGAGTATAGTCAAAAAACTTTCAGAGTTAACCTGCACTGTTCAACCACTTCAACCACTTCAACCGGTGCGCCATGGCTCTCCTCTTTTCCTACGGCTCTCTCCAACAAGAAAACGTGCAGCTCTCTACTTTCGGAAGGCTGCTATACGGACAAAGAGACGAACTGCTTGGGTTTGAACTTACGCCAATAAAGATCGACAACCCTCAACTCGTTGCGATCAGCGGCAAAGCGCAGCATGTCACGCTCACGTTCAATGGCAGCAACGAAAGCCGCGTCTCCGGCATGGTCTTCGAAATCACCGACACTGAGCTTGCGGCCGCGGACAAGTACGAAGAACTCGCTTCGTACCAACGCATCGCCGCGACGCTTGCTTCGGGAAAGCAGGCCTGGGTGTATGTTCACGCGCATGCCGCGCCGCGAACGTTGCAGGCTTAACTCACCCAACTTTTGCCGGACTTTTTCATGGCGCTTGAGATTCGCATCTTACAGCGTGACGAAGCCTCGTTGCTCTCGCAAGTCGCTGATGATCTCTTCGACGATCCGCTCGTGTTGCGCGCCATCACTTCGCCGTCGCGCGCGAGAACAAGCTTATCGTCGGATTTGTCTCGGGCGTGCATTACGTGCATCCGGATAAACCGTGATGTTCAATTTTAAATTGACTGCGACAAAGCGCAGTTAAGATAAGGCTCGCAGTTTTAAAACAATTCCTGGAGATTAAAAATGGCGAAGCAGCTTTTGGTGTGGAAAAAAGGGCGAGGCAAACTCGGAGTATTGGCGCCGTTATTAGGCTCATGGCAAGCGCGCGCCGAGTCGCCCATGGGTCCGGTGCAATGCACGCGAACGTTCGCGCCGATTCTTAACGGCGCGTATGTTCAACTCACGGCGCAGTGGAAATTCGGCAAAGGTGGTTATGAGGAAGTGGCGATCTATGGCGTGAAAGATGACGGCAAGCTCGGCTTTTGGTCATTCACTTCGGACGGTAAAAAGTCGGAAGGCGCGCTCGCCGACGTAAGCGACGTGCATCCGCAAGCCATCGGGTTTGAGGCGCAAATGCCCGCGGGCCTCGCGCGTTTGATCTATTGGCCCGACGAGCAAGAAGGTCTGCATTGGGCCGTGGAAGCCAAAAACAAGAAAGGTTGGA
>CAYNDW010000802.1:0-3299 GCA_964395375.1 uncultured Cytophagia bacterium | reverse complement strand
ACGTGAAAGATCGCGCTCAACACGGTTTGATCGAAGCCTTGAATTTGGCGCGGCTGCGCCAACGCTTCCGCGCGGACATGCTGCAAGACTTGATCGACTTCCGCGAGTGTCGCTTCCAACTGCGCGAGCAACTCGGCTTTCGAAATCGGGCCGCGCGCCGCGAACTCAGCGCTGCGTTGCCGCATGTCCTCCGCGCCGCCCACGCCGTGAATCACCCACTGCCGGATATTCCCGCACAAGTGCAAAATCAAATTGCCCGCGCTGTTGCTCAGCGCATTGGGCCGCCACCACACCTCCTCTTCGGATAATTTTTCCAAACACGCGCGCAGCCACGGCAAGTATTGCTGCATGAGATGAAAGCGGGCTTCGGTGAGGAAGAGCTGGGTGAGGGAGGAATCTTCGAGGGTCATGTTTTCTTCTTGGGGATTGATGGAGTTTTGGATTAATGGAGTTTTGAAGTATTGTTTCGCCAACAATGCGCTCGTTAGATAACGGCTTGTTGCTTTTCAATTGAGAGATACTGCTTCAGAGGTTTTTTGTAATGCCGCATCTAAAATATCGATCTACAAGAACCTTCCCTCTCTCTTGCGACATCTCTGAAAAACATAATGTTTCTCAAGCGCTAGGGAAGTTTCTTGCAGAATGACAAATTGAGGAGGCGTTACAAACCAACGCGGAACAAAGTAAAACTGGAGCTTTGCACCTTTCCCATCAATCCACCAATCCCAAAATCCATCATTCCAATGTCTCACGGTTCCGATCGCGGCCCCTTCTTCACATACACGCGCCACGTGATTTCCGAATAGGAGGCGAACACGCCGTAGCCGCCCACGATGTTGCTGCGTGGCGTTTCTTGAATTTGCCCTTCGGCGAATTGGCCTTGTTGATAAATCGCATAAGCTTCGTCTACGGCAAGTAGGCGCATCGTGTGCCAGCCGTAGTAATAAAAATAAAGCCAAATAATGCGGCCGCGCATGGGTTGCAAATTCACGTCGTCGGCAATGTTGAAACCGAACGGCTCTTCGCGGTCTTTCAAATCTTCTTTAAAGATATTTGCTGCGGTGGTCGTGTCGCGAATGAGGTTGGTGAAGTCGCCGTTGTCGGCGTCGGCGATCATGCGATAGATCGTCACGTTCGGCACGTGATTCCAAAACACCGTGAAGAACGGCGTGTCCGCGAAGCTCGCGCCCGAGGCATACTCAATCGTATCGCCGCTGGCGAAGAGCGGGCGATTACCCAAACGCTCGCCGCGATTCATTTCAACCAACTCGACCTGCTCCGGCACCGTGGTCTGCGCGGTCACATGCTCGCCAAATGCGGCGACGCTCAATTCATACGTCGCGCCCGCGGCGACCTCCAAAGAATCTTTGGGGAGATAGTAAACGCCGCCGATTTTCGCGCTGACATTGCCGCCCGCATCGCGCACCGGCGGGTATTGCGCGAGTTGCTGCCAGCGCTCGCCCACACGGCGAATGCGCACGACTGCATCCGTCACGCGCGAAACTGTCGGATCGAATTTTTGATCAATCGGAACCGTGCGGCTCACCGTGATGCTATCCACGCCGGAGCCGCGTTTTAAAAAACCATTGACCACCAGCTTGGGTTTAAAATTCGGGGCCGTGGGTTGTTCGGAACAGGAAACAACAGCAAATAGACAGCAGGTGAAGGCGACTACGTTGAAACGACGATGGCGCATGTGGTGCGATCCTTTTTGAATCTTGGTTTTGTGTTCAATGCTTGACTCCCAAGGATTTTTCATTCAGTCGGAATTTTTTTAAGCACCAGGCGCTCTCTCCGGTGAGAAAAAAATTCCTGCTGAATGACACGTTGGGAGAGGTCTCGCTTGAAAATATCCTTCTTCGCGCAACATGAAGCAAGTCACGGCCAAGCCGGGGCGGAACAGTTTCGAGGCGAACGAGGCGCGCACTCAATTCTTTTTTGACGCGGCGACATTGTGCGCCAGATAATCGAGCAGATCGATGCGCGTCATGATGCCGAGCGGCTTGCGATGTTCATCCACCACCACCGCGGCGTTGCTTTGTCTCAGCATTTCTTGCAAGGTGGAAATTGGTGTTGGCATACCCACGACCGGCACTTGGCGATTCATACATTTCGAAACCAACGCGCTCGCCTGTCCCGCGCCGGAGCCGAGGTATTCCATCAAATCCGCTTCGGACACAATGCCGACAAGCACGCCGCCGGAAGTAACGGGCAATTGCGAAATGCCTTTCGCGCGCATGGTGTCGATCACTTGCCCCACGCTTTGCATGTCTTCCGCGCAGAGCAGCTTCGGGCGCTTCGCGTCTTGTGCGAGAAGGTCGCCGACCTTGCCCGCCATCGGCGAACTTTCGAAAAAGCCGTTGTCGCGCATCCATTTGTCGTCCACGAATTTCGTCATGTAATTGCGCACGCCATCGGGCAGCACCACCACGCAGTTTTGTCCCGTTTTCAAACGAGAGGCTTTTTGCAAGGCCGCAAACAGTGCCGAGCCGCTCGAACCGCCGACGAGCAATCCTTCTTCGCGAATGAGCCGGCGCGCGAGCAAGAACGAAGCTTGATCCGTGGTCTTCACCCACTCATCCACCGTGCTGCGGTCCAACACTTCTGGAATGAAATCATAGCCGATACCTTCGACTTTGTATGTGCCGACTTCCGTGCCGCCCGCGAGAATGGAGCCGACCGGATCGGCGCCGACGATGACGCATCTGGGGCAAACTTCTTTAATGCGCTTCGCCACGCCCGTGATCGAGCCGCCCGTGCCCGCGCCCATCACAACCATATCGACTTTGTTGTCGAGGTCGTCGAGAATTTCCTGCGCGGTCTCTTCATAATGCACGCGCGGATTGTTCGGGTTGGAATATTGATCGAGAATATGCGCGTTGGGCAATTCGGATTGCAAACGTCGCGCAACGCTGATGTGGCTCTCGGGTGAGTCGAACGCGGCCTCGGTGGGCGTGCGAATGATTTCCGCGCCGAGCGCTTCGAGCGCAACTTGCTTTTCGCGGCTCATTTTTTCGGGCAAAGTGATGATGACGCGATAGCCGCGCACCGCGCCCGCGAGCGCGATGCCGATGCCGGTGTTGCCGCTCGTGGGTTCGATCAACGTGTCGCCGGGCTTGATGCGGCCTTCGCGCTCCGCGGCTTCGACCATGGATTTGCCGATGCGATCTTTCAGCGAGCCGCCGGGATTCAAAAATTCACATTTGGCATACAGATTACATTGCAAAGAAGCTCCGACGCGAGTGAGTTTCACCATCGGCGTTTTGCCGATGCCTTCGAGGACATTGTCATAAACGGGA
>CAYNDW010000801.1:0-3302 GCA_964395375.1 uncultured Cytophagia bacterium | reverse complement strand
AGTTGATTGTGCGTGGTATGGGAGGGCAGGTCACTCACAGCAACTTCGTCCATCCCCTCGTAAGAGAACTCCCATGAACGACGGTGGAATCCCGCAGTGGGAAAGGATTCTAGCAGGCCACGCTGCATGTATCAATGGCCGCCAGGCGCGACATTCAATGGGTACGGTGAGGAGATGGTCGGCCTGGGTTACCAAGCGATACGAACTTGCGTGCCCCAAAAGGCAGGATGACGCCGTAACATCATGCTCCTCCGTGCAGGACCCGATGCGTACTCGTGCAGTATCAGTATGTTGAGAGTCCGAGGGGCAAGCCAGCTGTGTAAAGGCTCGTCGTAATAGTGGAGCGGCGAATGTAGCACAAGCGCTCAGGAATCATGCGGGCTAAGGCTCGACTCACAGTGCCTAGATCTCCGGCCAAATGGCTGCGAAGGTATCCGGGCATGTCCGATACTGTCTGGAGCCAGGCGCAAACTCTGCAACCCGCCTGTTGTCGCTCACCCCAGCTCGCATCGAGACTGTCGAGAGTGTTGTGCCTGTGCGAAGTTCCATCCTCAGTCTCTTCACCTCCCAGTCTATGCCTTCCCTTTGTAGAGCGGAGAGGGTACAGGACTGTCGGTTAGAAGAGGCTCGGTATCTGCAGAATCTAAGTTGTCGCTGAACAAGTCTGGCCACACGATAGTAAGTATAAAGTGGGCCGTGCCTACCACCACTGCAATCCAGAGAACCGTGATGAGTTCCACAATCATGATCCACCTCCTAGTTTGTTGTGCACTGTCGCTTCCACAAGATTGCAGCAGCGGTGCCAGGCCGCAACAAACCAAGCACGAGAAGATGGATAGTGCGTAAGCACATGATAATTTGAAGTTAAATTGAACGAGTACCCCTCGATTCGACGATGAGCCCCTCACCCAACAAGGCATTGCTTATCGAATGAGATAGCTGGTCTTATCTATGGGAATAAGATGCGACAAGGCATTGAACAGGTTTTAGATAGTTCAGGGCACGACGAACGGCCCACGTAAGCGACCCGGTTTATCTGCTCGACGAGTCGGCCCACCTTCGATATACTCTTGGCCACCCAGGAGCCCTTACTTGATGCAGGTTTGCTCGTCGGATATCGTCATCTCCTTTGCCCAACGTAAGGGGACAACGCTATGGCCACTGATCGGTCCACCAGCAATGTCGATGTCAACCTGACAGCCGGAGAGCCCTACCCCTCTGGACGACCAGACCCAGAAGTTCCGTTTCGTATGCTCATCCTGGGAGATTTCAGCGGAAGGAAAACCGGGCAGGATTGTGCTGAGCAGCCAGCATCGACCAAACGGCGTCCGATTCGCGTCGACCGCGACAACGTCCAGGACATACTGGGCAGGCTCAACGTGGCGCTGAACAGTCCTTTACTGGGAGACAACACGCCGCCCCTCACCCTCAAGTTTACTGAACTCGATGATTTTCATCCTGATCGGCTGGTTCACCAAGTTGAGCCCCTGCGGAAGCTCTTAGACCTACGCCGTCGCCTGGCCAACCAGGCCACATTTCCTCAAGCTGCCGACGAGATCCGCGCATGGACACAACCCCGGCAACCCGACGAAGTCCAATCGGTCTTCACCGAATCTTCGCGCCAGCAGGCAGATGTCGGTGACTCACCTACCAGCGATATCCTCGGCCAAATAATCGAACAGGCTCCCACGTCAGTGCCCGATCCGCGACCAACGGAATGGCAGTCATTTCTCCAGTCGATCGTCAGCCCCTATGCCGTTCCGAAAGAACACCCAATGGCACAAGAACTAACCGCGCAAGTTGACGCAGCCATGAGCCAGATCATGAGAACCGTGCTTCATCACCCGGGACTTCAAGAGCTCGAAGCAGCCTGGCGAGGGCTCTCGTTTGTTGTGGATAAGCTTGAAACGGACTCACAGCTCCAGCTCTACCTGCTCGATCTATCAAAGAGTGAGCTGGCAGCCGATCTCCTGAACCGCGACGATCTGCAGGACACAGTGCTGTACCGACTCTTGGTCCATGAGACCGTTCGCACTCCGGGCGCGCACCCATGGGCTGTGGTCGGGGGAGTCTATACGTTCGATCGAACGACCGAAGACGTAGCGATGCTGGAGCGGATTGCAAGTATAGGCAAGGACGCCGGCGCCCCATTCCTGGCTGCCGCATCCCCCAGCATCGTGGGGTGCCCCTCGTTTGGAACGACCCCAGATCCCGACGACTGGAAAACCGCGGCGACACAGGAGAGGGAGCAGGAATGCTGGGACCATCTCCGGGACGTGCCGGAAGCGGCTTATGTGGGCCTGGCGCTCCCCCGATTCCTCCTGCGATTGCCCTACGGACAGGAGACAGACCCGATCAGCGTCTTCACTTTTGAAGAAATGGTGGGCGTCCCGAACCACGAAGATTATTGCTGGGGCAATCCAATGTTTGCCTGTCTTGTACTCTTGGGGCAGGCATTTTCAGAAGTTGGCTGGGAGATGAGTCCGGGGTCGATCAAGGACATTGAAGGGCTCCCCCTCCATGTCTATCGTGATGACTCGGGGGAAACCGTGACCAAGCCTTGTGCAGAAGCGCTCTTCACCGAAAAAACCGTCGAAACCCTTCTCGAACAGGGCCTCATGCCGCTGATCTCGTTCAAGGATCAAGACCAGATCCGCCTCGCACGGTTTCAGCCCGTAGCTTCACCACCGACCGCACTCATGGGCCGGTGGAATACAGCATAGTCCCAAACATGTGGAAGGGCTGGTTTTCGAGGAGAAGCACATCGAGGAATCGGAGCGCACAATCTGAAAATGGTGGGATCTTAGCCTAGCCCAGAATCTGTCGAAGTTGATCTGTGACTGGATCGATATACCCCTGGAGCGAGTCGGCCCGAATGAGTTCGACAAAAGCGGGAACTCCGGAAAACGCTGTTGCCGTCAGCAACAACTCATCAGAAGGTCGAAACGAATCCAAACAAGCCTGCACAGTGACAAAGGGGAGACTTCCAAACCCAGGCAAACATTCCGTCTGCACGCGATAGCGCAAGGCATCCAACAGCTGGCCAACCCCTGGATAAGCCTGGATCAGCAGTCCCATCGCCAACGTATTGACCACAAATTGCTTTAACGTCTCCATCCGACGCTCTGCTTTCCCATTGAGCATCTGTCGAACAAGGGACGGAGCAGCCCCAGTCTCATAGGTCAGTATCCATCGTACCGGTGAGGTAATGGTCAGCACTTTCTCTGTGGTCCCTGTCTTGGCGACATGATGATACTCCCAGGGGTACACCATAGGGAGATTATCGAGATGGGAGAGCGTCT
>CAYNDW010000800.1:0-3316 GCA_964395375.1 uncultured Cytophagia bacterium | reverse complement strand
GCACGCCGTTTGAAACGTGGATTTTGCCCAAACGGCACGAGACGTTTTACGAATGGAACAACGATTTGCCCGCGCTCGCGCGGCTCATGCGCACGGTGCTGGCGAAATTGCACGAGTTGCTCGGCGATCCCAATTATGTGATGGAAGTGCATTCCGGCCCGAATTTGAACGCCGGCAAGCAGCGCGGTTATTGGAAGACGGTGGAAAAAGATTTTCATTGGCATATTGAAATCGCGCCGCGTTTGCGGGGCTATGCTTCGTATGAATCCGGCTTGGGCTTCCATGTCAATTGGGTGCCGCCGGAACGCGCCGCGGAATTGATGCGCGCCAACGCCGGATAGTCACAATCGTTGTTATCGAACAATCAACCGATCTTGAATTAAGCTGAAGGAAGGGAGATGCGACAACTTACCTCATTGTGCGCAGCATTGTTGTTGTTCGCTTGTCAGGCCGAGCAACAAGCGCCACAAACCGCTTCACCAATTGTTTTCCCCAACGAAACTCATTTTGCCAACGTGCAGCAATTGACCCGCGAAGGCGAAAACTCCGCGGAAGCCTATTTTAGCTTCGACGATCACCGCATCATTTTTCAATCGACGAGAGCGCCGTTTGCGTGCGATCAAATTTTTACGATGACGACCGAAGGCGCGAATGTGCAATTGGTGAGCACGGGCAAGGGCAAAACCACCTGCGCTTATTTTTTTGCCAACGGCGAGCGGATTCTTTATGCCTCTACGCATGCCGGTGGCGATTCTTGTCCGCCGCCGCCTTCGTATGATCGCGGTTATGTTTGGGCGCTTTATCCCTCCTATGATATTTACACCGCGAAAGCCGACGGCTCGGATTTGCAGCCGCTGACGAACACGCCCGGCTACGACGCCGAAGCCACAATCTCACCCGACGGCAAACGCGTCGTATTCACTTCCATGCGTGACGGTGATCTTGATCTCTATACCATGGATATTGACGGCGCCAATGTGCAACGTTTGACGAATACCGTGGGCTATGATGGCGGCGCGTTTTTTTCGCCGGACGGCAAGCAGCTCGTGTATCGCGCGTATCATCCGCAAACCGCGGAAGAGATTACGGATTATCAGGCGTTGATTAAAGAAAATCTCATTCGCCCGAGCAAAGTGGAATTGTTTGTCATGAACGACGACGGCTCGAATCAACGGCAAATCACCGACAACGGCGCGGCGAACTTTGCGCCGTTCTTTCATCCCAGCGGCGAAAAGATTATCTTTTGCTCCAATGTCAACGACAGCAGTCCGCAGCGCCGCAATTTCGATTTGTTCCTCATCAATCCTGATGGCAGCGGCTTGGAACAGGTAACGCATTATGAAGCCTTCGACGGCTTCCCCATGTTTAGCAAAGACGGCAAGAAGCTCATTTTTTGTTCGAATCGCAACGGCGCGAAACCTAGACAGACGAATGTGTTCCTTGCGGATTGGGTGAATTGATTTCGATTGATACGCTGGGCGGTTACAATAAAGTCGGCAATCTTCACGTTTTGCCACGGCCGGGCCGTGGCATTTTTTTTATTAAAGCACGAGCAAACCGAGGTTGACATTTTTTGCGCTAAACCGAGCAGCGTGTCGCAAACGAACGTTCTCCTTGCGCAAGCCCGCCAAAGCCAGCGTTGACTTTTGAGCATTTCTTTGCTATTATCAGCGCCGATAAAATTAACTATGATGCATTTTTTGTAAGGAAAAATATTGCCGTCAACTTATCAAAACTATATTGCCGGACAATGGCGCGCCAGCGCCTCGGGCGATTTTTTTGACAACCACAATCCCGCGAATTGGGATGAAATCGTGGGGCGTTTTCCTTCCTCCAATTTATCCGACCTGCAACAAGCGGTGGCCTCGGCACGTGGCGCTTTCGATAGTTGGCGCTTGACGCCCGCACCCAAGCGTGGCGAGATTATCAAACGCGCGGGTGATCTTTTAACGGAATACAAAGAAGAGATCGCGCAACTCATGACGCGCGAAATGGGCAAAGTACTGTTGGAAACGCGCGGCGACGTGCAAGAAGGTATCGACACCGCTTATTACGCCGCAACCGAAGGCCGCCGGCTCTTCGGCCACACCGCGCCCTCGGAATTGCCCAACAAGTTTTGCATGTCTGTGCGCACGCCGATCGGCGTTGCGGGCATCATCACACCCTGGAATTTCCCGCTCGCCATTCCCACCTGGAAAATTTTTCCCGCGCTCGTGTGCGGCAACACCGTCGTGTTCAAACCTGCGAGCGACACGCCGGCAACGGCCACGCGCTTGGTTGAAATACTGCTCGAAGCCGGCTTGCCGCCGGAAGTCATTCAGCTCGTGCATGGCGGGGGCAGCGCGGTGGGAATGCCTTTGGTCCAACACGCCGACGTGAATTTGATTTCATTCACCGGCTCGACGAATGTTGGCAAGCAAATTTCCGCGACGGCCGCGCAAAGTTTAAAGCGTGTGTCGCTGGAACTCGGCGGCAAGAATGCGCAAATCGTGATGTCTGATGCGGATCTAGATTTAGCCTTGAACGGCGTGCTCTGGGGCGCGTTCGGCACCACGGGCCAACGTTGCACCGCGACGAGCCGATTGATTTTGCACGAAGCGATTCATGATAGATTTTTGAGTATGCTGATTAAACGCGCGGAAAAGCTTCGCCTCGGCAACGGCCTCGATCCCAATACCGAAGTCGGGCCGTTGATCAATCCCCAACAAAAAGAAACCGTGTCGAGTTATGTGAAGATTGCGTTAAACGAAGGCGCCAAGCTTGAAACCGGCGGCGAGGCTTACACGCAAGGCGAGTGTCGCAAAGGCAATTTCTTTTTGCCCACAATCTTCAGCAATGTGAAGCCGGAGATGCGCCTCGCGTGCGAAGAAGTGTTCGGCCCGGTGCTCGCGGTTCTGCAAGTGCGCGACCTCGCCGAAGCGATTCGCGTGTTGAATAATACCAAATACGGTTTGAGTTCTTCTATTTACACAAGTGATGTGAATGGAGCTTTTACTGCCATGCGCGATATCGAAGCGGGGATTACTTATGTGAATGGCCCGACCATCGGCGCGGAGGCGCACATGCCCTTCGGCGGGGTGAAAGAAACCGGCAACGGCCATCGCGAAGGCGGCTGGCCCGTGTATGAATTTTTCAGCGAGACGAAAACAATATACGTGGACTACTCGGGGAAATTGCAGCGGGCGCAGATAGATAATCAGTAACAGCTTTTCAGGGAAGAATTATATGAACCGCATTGGAATAATCGGCAAAAGTCTGACTTTCAGACCTCGTCAGAATCGTCCCCAAACCTCTCGGATTTTTGGACAAGAGCACG
>CAYNDW010000799.1:0-3317 GCA_964395375.1 uncultured Cytophagia bacterium | reverse complement strand
AAGAACACCCATTTCGCGAATCCATGCGGTTTCGATGCGCCTGGACACTATTCGACGGCAGCGGATCTCGCCAAGTTGACAGAGCAGGCACTGCAACAGCCGATTTTTACCATGATGGTCCGCACCATTGTCCGCGACATCGCTACGGTGGACGGCAAGCGCCAGATATCGCTCCATAGCACCAACGAACTCCTCCTCGACCCGGATGTGAACGGCGTGAAAACCGGCTATACGAGTAAAGCAGGACGCTGCTTGATCGCCAGCATGTTTAAGGACGGGCATCGTCTGCTGTTGGTGGGCTTGAATATCGGGGATCAATGGGAACAGTCCACGAAGCTGCTGCGTTATGGACAGGCGGTCCTGCAAGGGACCAGCGGGTGACACGTGTAGCGGAGCGAGCGCTACTGCCTCCCCACCTGATGAAGATAGGCCTTACGAAGATTTTGCTGGGCGAGGAGATAGTCAGGATCGAGCCTGACGGCAGTGCGAAACTCTTCGATGGCCCGGTCCCAGTCGCCCTGAAGGGCGTAAGCGTACCCGAGGTTATTGTGCGGTCTGGCTTTGTTCGGAGACTTGAGCACCGCGTCGGACCAAAGCAAGAGTCGGTCCTGGTAGAGATGATTTCGTTGATACGTGAAGAAGCAGAGCACAAGAACTACCATGGCTGCGAGGCCCGTTGAGATGAACCAAAAGAGCTGTGGTCTCGGTAGGACTGTCGCGATCCGGCGAGTGCCATATGAGCCAAGCGCGACGATCGCCAGGAACAGTCCGATAGATGGCAGGTAGAGGTTCCGTTCGCTCAACAGATCGTTACGCGGGATCAGAATGTTTGGCAGGAGTTGAATGAAAAACCAGCCCAGACCGAACGCGACCAGTGGATGCCGCCGCCATGAGATTACCGCAGATACCGCCATTCCGAAGAGCAGCAGCAAATCGAGCGGGAGCGGCCATTGGAACAGTGAATGGAACTCCGGGAGATGGTGATCGAAGTTCTGGTTCCACGGGGTGAAGAACAAGAGCAGCGCATAGGCGGTGGCGTGCAACTCGCTCAACAGATTTACCCAGATGGGCCGAAGTGTGGAACTGAACTGCGCGAGGGCGAAGTAGCGAGGATGGCTCCAGGCCCATCCGGCGGCCAGAACCAGAACGATCCAGAATGGTGGATGGCGGGAGAGTACCGCAACGCGGAGAGAGGGGCCTCTGAGTCGGCGTATCAGGAGATCCCATAGCAGGAGAATAAGTGGAAACGTCACCGCCGTTTCCTTAGAGCCGATGGCCGAAAGAAATGACGCGATCGCGCCTGACAGATACAGTCGGCGAAGCATCACGGCGTCCGGGTGCTCCGAAGCCTTGATATACAAAAAGAACGCAAAGAGGTAAAAGAAGGCCATCAGGCCCGATGCCCGTCCAGAAATGTAGGTCACGGTTTCGGTTGCCATAGGATGGATCAGAAATAGCAACGCAGCCCAATACGGCACGTGCCTGGCTTCCTCCGATACGGCCCGCGTGAGAATCTGAAAGACGAGGAATCCGGAACCCAGGTGGAGGAGGAGATTCAGCAGATGGTAGCCAGCAGGTTGTATTCCATACAGGGATCGATCGATCAGGAACGTTGCATAGAACACAGGGCGGACCATATGATCGAGATGGCCGACAAAGGTCCGCCATCGATCCAGATGCGGATTTTCAAGAATTGATGCGGCGTCATCGTAGTGAAAGTCACCGTTGAAAGCCGTGTAGTAGACGGCCACGGCGACCGTGCAAAGAACAAACGGGATGAAGCGGACCGTGCTTGAATTCATGGACGCGGTTATACTGCATCGCGCCGGAAGGAGATAGGGGGTGGATTATGACAACTTCGCGGTTGGTTATGTGCGGCATATGCTTGTGGGGGATCGCGTTGTGGATTCCGTCCGACAGCGGGGCGGCTCAAGATTGCAAGAGTATCGGCAATGAGATCTGGCAGCGATGGCTGGAGGGCAAGCTGCCAAGAAATCAGGCGACCATTGACGAGGTGACCAAGATCAAGGGGAATTGCCCTCAATTGGGCGGGAGCATGGACAGTATCGCCGGATCCATTAAGGGGGAGAAAGGGCGTATTGGTAGCGCGGCGTCAGATACGGATGGAGTCGGCACTGTACTGGGGAAATAGCATGCGACGATCGATGAAACAACCAGGCCGTTCAGGGAAACGATCGATTAAGCCGGTTCAACTCTTTCTTGCTGGGATAATCCTCTGGGTGCTTTGGGTCGCTGTCTTTCTTCCGTTCACTTCGGCAGGGGCGACTCAAGAGTCTTACCCTATGAAGGAGCCCGTGAAGAATTATATCGAAAGCTGCCTGCGCAAACCTATTCATAAGGCGGATTGCGACAAGGTGAGGAAGAGCGCGGTCGAAATCCTGAAGGAGGATTTGCGGACGCTAGGTGCCACGGCTGATCGAGCCCACCTGCCTCGCACTGTGCGGATGTTTAAGAGCGAGGAGGTCGAGTTGCGCATCGCCGCTGCGGACGCGATCGGCATGATCGGGCCACAAGACAGCGATGTGGACACGCTTGCGCCGCTGACCAATGATCCAGTTCCGGATGTCAGGCAAGCCGTTCAGCAAATGATTTCCCGTGGGAAGGGAACCGCTCTGACCCTATTGAAAGAGCGGACCATCCCGATGCGCATGGGGGGTGTGCCGGAGAAGCCGGCCGATGCGGCGAAGCTTGGGCTGCCAGTGATGCCGGATAGCGTGTTTTTATTCGATTCGAGCGACGCCTCCGTCGGTCGCTTGTCGTATGTTACCAAGAACATGAACGAGGTCACGGCCTTCTATAAGGGAAAGGCGAAGAAAGGACCGTTCCCGCTGCAAGAATTCAAAGACAAATATCGGTATCAATTCCAGGACGAAGACGAGGCGATGCAGCAGGCGCAACAGGCGGCGGGGAAAGAAATAGAGAACACGCCGCCGCCTGATCCGACGAACGTGCAGGCCTATACGGAGTTCATGGAGAAGATTCAATCCATGGGAGCCAGACAAGGCAGCAGGATCTATCTCGATTCCTATCAACCCAATCTCTTCGGCTCCCCGACCGTCTATGTGTTGGAAGAACGGCAGATCGGTCAACGCATTTATCCCACACGTTACGCGGTGGTGTATCAGGAACAGGCCTTCAAAAGGCCCGGCTACCGCCTGGCATGGATGACGGCGCCAGACCAGGCGATCAAGACCGCCCAGACTGCCTCGCTGGCGCAGGAACAAGAGGAAGTGGCCAACAAGAAGGAGGAAGAGGCGTTAAAAAAGCGCGGAGAGGCGCTGGAATCCCTCACTAAG
>CAYNDW010000798.1:0-3318 GCA_964395375.1 uncultured Cytophagia bacterium | reverse complement strand
ATAAATATTTGGACGACGTGTTGCTCGCGGGCTGGTCTGAGGTGCGCATCATTCACGGCAAAGGCACGGGCGCACTGCGCAAAGGTGTGATGGACTATTTGAAGAATCACCCGGCCGTGCGCGCGTTTCGCACCGCGGCCATGGGCGAAGGCGATTACGGCGTGACGGTGGTGGAATTGCATTGATCGTCTTTTATGCTCAACCACGGCTTGGCCGTGGTTTGCTTTTTTGATTGATGAAAAATAAGCTCGCCTATTCGCACTCGACTCACCGCTGTCATCCAGAAGGGATCTTTTTACGCACTGGCATAAAATCTTAGGAGTGTCTTCGTGTTAGAGAACACCCCCCTAACCCCCCTCACGGGGGGAATTATCGAGCAGAACTCTTCTTCAAAAAAACTCCTCGAAGTCGCCCTCCAAGCCGCGCAGCTTGGCGGCGAAATTTTGCGCGCGCATTTGCACGAGGCGGACACGCGCCGCATCGCAGCGAAATCCGAATTTGATTTCGTCACCAACGTCGTTCACGAATCCGAAGCCGTGATCGTCGCGCATCTGCGCGAACATTTTCCCGAACACAAAATTTTAGCCGAAGAAAGCGGCGTGAGCGGAGCCGCCACCGCAACCCTCGAATGGATCATCGACCCGCTCGACGGCACGGCGAATTACATGCACGGCGTTCCGAATTTCGCGGTTTCCATCGCCGCGCGGCAACACGGCGAAGTATTGTGCGGCGTGGTGTATGAACCCTTGCGCGAAGAACTTTTTACTGCCGCCAAAGGCGAAGGCGCGTTTCTGAATGGCAAGCGCTTGCACGTGACCACCACCGCAAGCCTGCACGAGTGTTTGATCGCGACCGGCTTTCCGTTTCGCATGAAAGAGCTTTCCGCTTCCTATCTAAAAATGTTCGCAGCCTTCTTCGCGCACGTGCGCGATCTGCGCCGGCTCGGCGCCGCGAGCCTCGATCTCGCATATGTTGCCGCGGGCCGCTTCTCCGGGTATTGGGAATATGGTTTGAACCCATGGGACTTTGCCGCAGGCGTGCTGCTCGTGCATGAAGCGGGCGGATTAGTTACGGGATTCACGCCGGAGGATAATTATTGGAGCACCGGCAATATTCTCGCGAGCAACAACCTCGTTCACGCGCAAATGGAAACGCTCGTTCGCGCAGGGTTATGAAATCGCTTATTTGATTATTGGTGAGCGACAAATTTAGGCTTCATCCGGGTTAATTTGTAATACCCGTTCTTGAACTGTCATCCTGCAAGGAACTTTCCTAGTACTCGGCTCTCTTTCCAGCGCGAGGGAAGGTTCTTCCAGAATGACATCTTGAGGGGAGTTACAAACCGCCCAGAACGAGCATCAATCCATCAATCCACAACTGCATCACTCCAATCACGAGGCATGAAATACTCCCCCTATCATCTCGCCGGCCGCATCAAAAGTTTTTTGTTTATCACCGCCGTGGCGATCATTCTCGGTCTGTTATGGTACACGCAGGAAATCGTCAACGGCTTGCGGGCCGAAGCGCGCAGCATTCTGCTTTTTTACGCGCAGCTTTATGCGCGCGCCGCCAACGACGCCGATGACGGCGCGCTCAATTTTATTTTTGAAGAGATCATCAAACGCACGGAGTTTCCCATCATCTTGGCCAGCGCCGAGGGCGAGCCGATTGGCTGGAAAGGCATTCATGTTTCGCAAGATTCAACCAGCTCTCCGCGCGCGCGGCAGGAGGTGCGCGACATCATGCACGCCATGCAGCGCGAGATCGAGCCGATTCCGCTCACGTATCTCGATGCGCCCACCGGCCGGAGCATTACGCTGAACTATCTCATCTATGGCGATTCGAAACGCATCAAACAATTGCAATGGCTGCCTTATATTGAAATCGGCGTGGTGGCGTTGTTCATTCTCATCGGCTTTGTGGGGTTTAATAGCATTCGTCGCGGCGAGCAGCAGTTTCTTTGGGTGGGATTGGCAAAGGAGACCGCGCATCAACTCGGCACGCCGATTTCATCTTTGCTCGGCTGGCTGGAATTGCTGCGGGGCCAAACCGGCGACAACGGCAAGCAGCAAACACTCGACGAGATGCAGCGCGATGTGGAACGCCTCTCGAAAGTCGCCGCGCGTTTTTCGCAAATCGGCTCGCGCACGGATTTGAAGGAGCAAGATCTCGGCGCGCTCGTGGAAGACGTCGTAAAATATTTTCGCAATCGCCTGCCGCAAATGCGCAAAGAGATTCGCCTGGTGGTCACCAAAAGCGAGTTGCCGCCCGTGCCGTTGAATCGTGAGTTGTTCGAATGGGTTTTGGAAAACCTCCTTCGCAATGCGGTCGATGCGATTGAAAGCGCGAAAGGCGAGATCGCCATTGAACTCACGCCCGCGCTGGAGAAGCCCTATCGCGTTATTCTCGACGTGCGCGACAACGGGCGCGGCATTGAGCCGAGCGCGCGCAAAAATATTTTTCGTCCGGGTTTTAGCACGAAGAAACGCGGGTGGGGCTTGGGTCTGAGCCTCGCAAAACGGATTGTCGAAGAATATCATCACGGCAAGCTGTTCTTGAAAGAGACGCGTGTGGGCGAGGGCACAACGATGAGGATTTTGTTATAGCGTGGATGGAAGACGCATGAGCGTTGTATGCTCATTCCGGTTGTCTCCGCGCAACATTAATGTTGCGGCACGAGATCAACGCTCTCGCGTTAGCGCAGTGTCAGTGGAAGTTGACCGATCTTTATAGAGCGCGTTAAACCCCAGCGGCGTTGCCAGTTCACCATTGTTCTCGTGATTCGCGCCGAACACAAAATCTGTATGCCAACGCAATCCCACGACCGAAGCCTGCGACAACGCCGTGCGCGCCTGTAGAAATGCTGACTTCATCTTTTCGTTCTCTGCCGAACCGAGGCTCATGTAGAAAAAAGTATCGACACTCGTGTTGGCGTCTAAAAATTCTTTTAGCTTGGCGATAAGCAAAGCGTTGTCGCGCCAAAGCGCCGGGCTATGCGCAAAGCGCGCGTGGAACAGTTGCGGATCGGCAAGGAGCGAATAGCTCACGAACAGCCCGCCGCGCGAATGCCCGGCCAACATGCGAAAGGGCGCGGTACGATAAGCGCTTTCGATGGCGGGGAACAATTCGGCTTTCAAAAAAGCGAGAAAGTGATCGGCGCCGCCTAAAGAACTTTTCGGATCATCGAGGTCTTGGGCCATGAACGGCGGTGTGTAATCACGCTGCCGCCCTAAAACACTGACATTCGGCAAGCCGACGACGATGATTTCGGGCATCACGCCGATACGCGCCATTAACGCGGCGCTGCGCGCAGTATGA
>CAYNDW010000797.1:0-3323 GCA_964395375.1 uncultured Cytophagia bacterium | reverse complement strand
GCGGGCTTTAATGGCGACAACCAACCAGCCATCGCTGCACACTTGAACTTCCCCACCGGGGTAGCGGCGGATGTGGCCGGCAATCTTTTTATTGCGGATCAGAGCAATCACCGGGTGCGACGGGTTGATGGCCAGGGGAACATCACGACCGTGGCCGGGATCGGCACCCCCTGTGCGAATCCTAGCGCGAACCCTGCCTGTGGCGATGGAGGCCAAGCTGTGATCGCCCAGTTGAATGTGCCGACCGGGGTTGCGGTGGATGTCGCAGGGAATGTGTTCATTGCGGATCAGAGCAATCACCGGGTGCGACGGGTCGATGTTCAGAGCGGAATCATTACGACAGTGGCCGGGACGGGCAATGCCGGTTTTGATGGTGACAACCAACCGGCGATTGCTGCGCAGTTGAACGTTCCGACCGGGGTTGCGGTGGATACGACGGGCAATGTGATTATCGCGGATCAGTTTAATCAGCGGGTAAGAGTAGTGAATGCCCAGACTGGGATCATCACCACGGTGGCAGGGAATGGTACGGCCTGTGCGAACCCCACAGCGACTCCTGCCTGTGGCGATGGGGGAGTACCCACTGCTGCCCAACTGAATTTACCGAACGGCCTGGCCTTGGACGGCGGAGGGAATCTTCTGATTGCCGACTTCGGCAACCATCGGGTGCGGCGTGTCATGCCATAAGTCGATTTGAGAGAAGGGCGCCATGAACGATCAGAAGCGCTCCCAATATTGTGGCGGCAGGATGACCAACCCATCTAGTGAGGTCGTCGGCTTTTAAACTGTCCTATTGACGTTTCAGTGAGCCGGGGCGTAGCCTCACGGACGATCCCCACTTACAGGAACAGTCTTCCGTGTGGTGAAGGGAGAGAACTTCGTGGTAGTGCAGCTTTCCTACCCGTTACCGCCCCTTTCGTTTTTTCACCCTTCTATAGATCTAAGGTGGTGTGCTGGAATCGCCGGCCCCGGATCGAACACGTCTCGCCTGAGTGAACGTGACCGCCTTCACATCGTTCACACGGATATCATCAGGCAGGGACCCACAATGGTCTCGTCGTACGTCGAACCTGTTCAGCGGACCTCACCGCCACTGAGCGGAGAAGACCGGCAGATAATTCCAATGCAAGTCGTTCGATTTTGTCATCCAGAAACAAAGAGGATTGTATGAGTCTCGCGCAACTTTATTATGCGTGGCAGGCAAGACGGACCCGCAGGGCTCCTACGCGACGCCGGCAGGCCTGCCTGCCTCGACACGACAAATTCGTGCTGGAGTCGCTCGAGCCACGTCTTCTCCTGGATGCAGTGCCATTCGATATGTCGATTCTGGGTTCCACACTGACGCTCAAGGTCGAGAGCGGAAACATTGTGGTTCTCGACGCCCAGGGCAACATTAAAGACCAGCGGAGTAGTAATCCTGCCACGGCCGATGTCGTCATCACCGGAGTCGATAACGTTGCCGACAGTTTGACGATCGATCCCACTGCTTCAATCCTCAACAGCATCACTTTCCACGGCGGGGTTGGCGGCGGGGACAGGTTGTCTCTTCCCGATACATGGAACAAGTTGATTGGTCAGCAAGCCGGCCCGCTCACATTCGACGGGATCGAGACGGTCATCAACGGCAATGTCGACTTGGACGCGCAGGCTCAACAGACCTTGAAGGACGGTTTGCTGCAGGCCACCGATTGGGCGAACGAGCTCGAGCAGGCGGGGAAACTAGGTCAGTCGCTGGCTCTGGTCGGCAGCAATGTGGATGTCGGGATCGGCAGCGCGCTGGACTTGTCCGAGGTATTCGACCAACTCCGCCTCCAGATCACGAATACCCCCTTCACGACGACCGGGCAGGTGGACAGCCTCTTGACCGGCTTCCAGAGTGTCGGCGTCACCTATCTCGATCGCGCGATCGTCGGCGACGCCTTCAATCCCGCCATTGCGGCGGGCGATACGTTCAGTTTCACGATCAGTCTCGATGGCGGCGCCGGCATCGTGTTGACAGTCACGGGGGCGTCCACGCTTCCGGAGCTTGTCGATGGAGCAAACGGGCTTAATACCAAGATTTCCACGAGTGCCTTGGCCGGCCGCGTTCAAGCCGTCCTGACGGACCGCAACGCATCGGGAAATCCGACCGCAAAATCCCGTGTCGGCTTCCAAGTGGTCGATTCCGACGTCGACAATTTTTCCCTGTCAACGTCCGGCACAGGGGCTGCGGTCGGCAAACTGGGTTTTCAGCAGACACGAACGATACAGAATCTCACCGAGACGCTACGCGATCTCGGGAACCTCTCCGTCGGGATTCAGGGAGGGGTCATCTCGGAAGCCACCTATGTCAACGGCGTACTGTCCGATATCCAATGGAAGTTTCGATACAGCGCCGACCGAACGACTCAGTTCAACATCGATCTTGGCGAAGCGGCGGCGGAACAGGGCGTGTCATTCGACCCGGGCACTTCACTCAAAGTAAAGACGGCTCTCGAAGCGGACCTTGCGTTGGGGCTGATCCTGGGCTCGAACGACCGCTTCTTCCTCGATATTGGCAGCTTCGACCTGAGCGCTACGAACACGACTGCCGATGGCGATCACACAAACCTGTCGGGCGACCTCAAGATCGGATTCTTGGGCACGTCTCTGGTGAATTCAGATCCCGCGGACCCACCGCCGGAGATATCGCTCTTCGCGGGCGTCAACCTGAATGCGCCCGTCGCGAGCTTGACCGCGTTCGATGCGGGCGACCGGACCGCGCTCCTCGACCGCCTTGAGTACGATGTGGACAACGCGCTGAGTATCAGTCTGCCGATCAAGGTGAAGCCTGGCATTCCGCTTTTCGAGCCGCTGGTCGAAATCAGATTTTCCAGCGACGACGACGGGCTGCCCTTCGCCGGCTCGCAGCTGCCCCTCGTCAACCTGGAAGGCGCAGAAGAAGGGACAGTGGGCGATCATTTCATCAATTTCGAGAACGTCCGGAAGTTCGGGCGCATCGACCCCACAGGCTATGTCCAGATGGTGGGGCAGGTGCGGGATTTCCTCGCGCGGGTAGCAGACAGCGAGCTGTTCACCGGTTTCGATATTCCGTTCAACACCGCGTCGCTCAGCAAGATTGCCGAACTGGGCGATACGTTCTTCCGCGCCGTCATGTTCGATGACGGCCGCGACGGCAAGGACGACGACAACGACAAGAAGCTCGTCACCGACATCAACAAGGCGCTCGATCAGGCGGGCCTCGACGACCTAATCCGGGCGAGCATCGACATCGGCAGCTCGAAAGTCGTGCTCACCGCCATCAGCAGCACCGTGGCCGGATTCAGCCTGACCTCAGCATCAAA
>CAYNDW010000796.1:0-3329 GCA_964395375.1 uncultured Cytophagia bacterium | reverse complement strand
ACTTTGGTGATCACGTCGCCGGATTTGAAGCCCGCCTTTTCCGCGGGGCTGTCTTCATTCACTTCCAAAATCAAGACGCCCTCGCGCGGTTGCACTTTGAAATAGGCAGCCAAGCTTTCGTCCAACTCATGCACCTGCACGCCAAGGCGCGGGCGACCGGAGAAGGCAAACACGCCCGGCGCGTGCCCGAAACCATAAGCATAGCCGTGGCTCGCACTGCGGCGTTTGCCCAAGATCACTTCCATGTTCTTGCGCTCACCCTCGCGCACGAGCGCGACCGTGACTTTTTTGTCCTCACCGGCGTCGCGCACCAAGCGCGTGAAGGCCTCGGCCTCTTCGACCTTCTTTCCGTCAAACTCGAGGATGACATCGTCTTCGCGGAAACCCGCATCGTCCGCCGGGCTGTTTTCAACCACGTTCGTCACCAGCAAGCCGGTTTGCTCGCCGAGCTTCATCTTTTTGCGCAACGAGGGCGTGAGCTCTTCGACGCTGACGCCGAGCCAGCCTTTGCCGGTTTTTTCACCGGCTGCGCTTTCGTGCCAAGCCCAGCCTACTATGAGCGCACTCATGGCGAGCACGGCTGTCATCCAAACCCAACGACGCGTGAGTAAATTTTTTGCCATAACAATTCTCCATGATTTGAACCACCGCTGCCGTAATTTATTCTTGGCGGTCGCACGGGTAGACGGCGCGCCGAGGGAAAAAGTTTTATACTTTAGTAAGGAGAAATTCTTATATTGGCCTTGAACACAAAACAGCCCTCCGCGTCTATTCTTACGACATGAGCATGAGACTAGCCTACAAATCAGCCGAGGCCACCGCGCCTCCCGTCACATACGAGACTTATAGCGAAGTCGAACTTGTGATTCTAGCCCAGCAAGGCGAAGAGCTGGCGTTTCAGCATTTGTATCGCCGCTATTCGCGCGCGCTCTATGCGTTGGCGTATCAAATGCTCGGCACGCATCAAGAGGCCGACGAGGTGTTGCAAGAAGCCTTTGTGCGCGTGTTTAAAAATCTCTCGCGCCTGCGCAGCCCGGAAGCCTTCACCTCTTGGGTTTATCAAATCACCACGAACCTGTGCATGGACTTTCGCAAAGCGCGCGCGCGCGCGCGGTGGCAGCCTTTGGAAACGGAGCAGGAAGGCCCCTCGCTCTTCGAGTTGGCGACCGCGAAATGGGTGAAGACGCCGCAACAAGTTTTGGAGAATAAGGAACTGCTGGCGCACATTACCTCCGCCATCGACGCTTTGCCGGAGCAACAAAAAGCGGTGGTGATCATGCACGAGATCGAAGGCATCTCCAAAAAAACGATCGCGGACGTGCTGAACTGCTCGCTGGTTACCGTGCGCACCAATCTGCATCACGCCCGCAAAAAACTGCGGAAGAAGCTACAGATGTATTTGAAGGCATAAGAGCTTTGCGCACCCCTTCCCGCTGTGCTTCAGGAAGAATCTTTTTAGGCGCTGGATACCATCCTTATGCTTAAAAAAATTCCTCCTGAATGACACGAGCAACAAGGTGAAGCATGAATGATAGAAAAATAAACAACCTCGGAGATATAAAATGAACTGCGAACAATCGCGCGAGTATTTGTTGGATCATTTGGATAACGAGCTACCCGCGACGCTGCAACAAGAGTTATCCGAGCATCTGCGCGCGTGCGCGAGTTGCCACGAGGAAATCGAAGCGTATCGCAAGACCGCGCTGCTCTTACAGCTTCGCGCCGTGCCCGAGCCGCCGGAGGAATATTGGGAGCAGAGTTGGACCCGCATTCGCGCGCGCACCGTTGCGCGGGTTTTGCCGCTCAATCCCGCCCAACTTTTTCGCCGCCCGGCGTGGCAAACTTCGAGGCCCTCGGGTTGGCCCGCGCGGCTTGCCATCGCCGCGTTGCTGCTGCTCGGGTTGACGAGCGTGCTGCTGACCTTGCCGGCAAAACGCCAGGACGTTGTGGTGCGTCGCCCCATGCTGCGCTCTTCTTTGGCGGCGCAAAAAACTTTGAGTCCCGAGGAAATGTCGCCGGAGATGCAGCGGCAAATCGAATTGATCACGTTTACGATTGCCGCGGGAGGCGCGATAGATCCCATCTCCAAAGGCTCGACCAAAGTCATTCTCGCGAGGCAGGATTAATGATGAGCCGATTTTCACTCTGGTGCCGAGGCGCAGGTTGGCTTGCGGCGCTGGTCCTTTCGGGCTGTGGCGAAAATTTTTCTTCCTCCAGCCCGATTTTTTTTGAATTCAAACAGCAACCCGGCGATAAGTACGTCTATAAGATCGCGGATGAAGTGCAATGGGCCATCGTGGATTCCGCGGGCAAGGTCTTCGACACCCACCACGTGCAAGAGCAAAAGTCGGTCATGAAATTTTTGAGCATCGACTCGTTGGCCGTGCGCGCGATCGATCTCTCTTTCATCATTACGTATGATTCCATTTTGAGCACGACGGATACGGTGCGCCTCAAAAAGCGCAAATCGCGAGTGGGCCAAAAATCCGATTTGCATTTGCGCATGAATCCGAATGGGCGCATCGTTGCGGTGACCAGCACGAATCCGAAGCTGACCTTCTTTTATGAGACCGGTTATCGCCCCAGCCAGCCCGCATTTCCCGAGCATGCGATCGCACGCGGCTATTCGTGGACGCAAAACTTCATCGTCAACGTCCCGGGCGGCGAGCCGTGCAAAGTGGCGGCGGAATATCAATTCACGGACTTTGAGCGCATCGGCGAATTTGATTGCGCCGTAATTGCATTCAAGAGTGAGTTGCATTACGTGGAAGCCTACAAACCGAAAGAAGCTTGCGTCGGCATCGCGGATTGCATCGGCCAATATGATAGCCGCACTACGAGCGTCGGCAAACTTTACTTCGCCTACCGCGAAGGCATGGTGGTGAAAAAAGAAAATTTGATCACGACGATTTCTACGATGGCGGTCAAATCCGGCGATAAGAGCGCCAAACTTTCCGACTCGGAATTTCGCGATCAAGAAAAGATCACGCTCGTGGCGATTTATCGCAATAGCGGCGAGAAGACTACGTTCGAGATCGAATAGAATTTCAGTTGCACGACTGCGCTTGCCCGTTTATATTCCCGCGCTGATTTGAGGAGGAGCGAAGTAATTCCCGAGTTTCTTCTGTGCCCATTCGCGGTGCGAGCTTAGGCTCAAACCCATATCAAGGCCCGTTCCGTGAACGCGAAAGCGCAACGTTGCCCGCCCATTATCCCAAAGTCCACCCCTCACTGCGAAACCGCTTACCGCACGCAAAAGCGTCGCGCGCGCGCGCGGCTTAGGTTTGTCGCACGTCCGCTATTTTCGAACATACTTTTACTTGCTGGTT
>CAYNDW010000795.1:0-3330 GCA_964395375.1 uncultured Cytophagia bacterium | reverse complement strand
TGCGGGCAGTGGTGCATGCGGAGAAAACTTTGCTCGCGGGCTTCACCACATTGCGCGATCTCGGCACGGAGGGCGGCGATTATGCCGACGTCGGCATTCGCGATGCGATCAATCAAGGCCTCATTATCGGGCCGCGTTTGCAAGTGGCCACGCGCGCGATTGTGATCACCGGCGGCTATGGCCCCGCGGGATTCGATCCGCGTTGGGACGTGCCCCAAGGCGCGGAAGTCGCGGACGGCGTTGAAGGCGTGCGCCAAGCGGTGCGCCGGCAAATCGGGCACGGCGCGGATTGGATCAAAGTGTATGCGGACTATCGCCACGGCGGCGTGAATGCGCCGACCTTCACCGTCGAAGAATTGCGCGCTGCGGTTGATGAAGCCGCGGCCACCGGGCATCGTGTGGTAGCGCATGCCTCAACTTCCGAAGGCATTCGCCGCGCCGTGCTCGCGGGCATTAAAAGCATCGAGCATGGCAATGAAGCGAGCGATGAAGTTTTGCAGCTCATGGCAAAGAACGGCGTCACGCTCTGCCCAACGCTCGCCGCGCGCGAGGCGATTGCGCGTTATGCTCCGGCGAGCGAACAAGCGGCGCAGCAAGAGCGTGTGCAAGCACAAAAGGAAATGTTCCAACGCGCGCTGAAGTATGGCGTCAATCTCGTGTGCGGCAGCGACGTGGGCGTGTTTGCGCACGGCGAGAATGCGTGGGAGATTGAATTGATGGTCGCGTATGGCATGCCGCCCGCGCAAGCCTTGCAAGCCGCGACGATTCGCGCGGCGCAATTGCTCGGTTGGCAAGATCGCCTCGGCTCGCTCGCGCCGAACAAGCTTGCTGACGTGATCGCAGTCAAAGGCGATCCGCTCGCGGACATTCATCGTTTGCGCGAGGTGGTGTTGGTGCTGAAGGGAGGAAAAATTTTTCGGCGGGAATAACATTCTGTTCAGCCACGGTTGAACCGTGGCTTTCGCTTTATTAAAAAAAACGCGGCCAAGCCGTGGCAGAACCGGCGGTAAAATTTCTTTTTCATTTCATCATAACTCAATCACCAAACAACTGCAAGGAGGAGAGGTCATGAACATTCCGTATTGGCTGTACTTCATTTTGATCGGCTTGATCGCAGGCTGGCTGGCGGGCCGCATCATGAAAGGCCGCGGCTTCGGCTTGCTCGGCAATCTGATCGTGGGCGTGGTCGGCGCGTGGCTGGGGAATTTTTTATTTGGCCTGTTAGGCATTTCCTTGTTTTCAGCGCAGTATGCCACGCTGGAGTTGATTTTCACCGCAACCGTGGGAGCGCTGGTTTTGCTCTACGCGGTGGGCTTAATTAAAAAATCCTGAACCGCGCGCAGCCGTCATGAAAAATATTTCCCGCATTCCGACCAAAGCACGTGACGGGCTGCTCATGTTCCTGGGCTGGACGCTGCTCGGAGTATTTTCAGCGAGCCAAATTTATATTCGCTATGCGTACTACTCCGAGCACGCTCCCACCTGGCGGCAGGCTTTCAATGTCGCATTCTCCGATTGGTATGCCTGGGGCATACTCTCGCCTTTGATTCTTTGGTTCGCCGACCGTTTTCCGCTGGAGCGCGGCGCGCACTGGCGGCGCTGGTGCGCGCATTTAGGCGTGGGCGTGTTGTTTTCGATGCTCAAAATGCTGCTTGAACTCGGCGGGTTTTATCTCGCCGCCGGCGTCGTGCGCCAGACGACGTTGCCGCAACTGCACTCTAATCTGTTGACCTATGGCGCGATTGTCGGCGTCATTCATGCGGTGAGTTATTATCGCAAATATCGCGCGCAGGAGTTGCACGCTTCACGGCTCGCGGCCCAACTCGCGCAGGCCCAATTGCATGCGCTCAAGATGCAGCTTCATCCGCATTTTCTTTTTAACACGCTGCATGCGATTTCCACGCTGGTGCACAAGGACGCGGAGGCTGCGGACCGCATGATCGCGCGCTTGAGTGATTTGCTGCGGCTGGCTTTGGAAAACGCCGGCGTGCAAGCAGTGCCGCTCAAACAAGAGTTGGAATTTCTCGAACGCTATTTGGAAATTGAACAAACGCGTTTTCAAGATCGTCTTACGGTGCAGGTGCGCATCGCGCCGGACACGCTGGATGCGCACGTGCCCAATCTTATTCTGCAGCCCCTAGTCGAGAATGCCGTGCGCCACGGTATTGCGCCACGCGCCGCGCCCGGAACGATCCTCATCTCGGCGCGTCGGGAGAGCAATAAACTGCTCCTAAGCGTGCGCGATGATGGACCGGGTTTGCCCGCGCCGCATTTTAATGAAGGCGTGGGTTTGAAAAACACCCGCGCACGTTTAGACCAGCTTTACGGCGAGGCGCACCGTTTTGCAATTGGCAACCATGCCGAAGGCGGTGTGCTCGTCGAGCTTACGCTCCCGCTTCAAATCGAACCTCTGCACGAAGGCCATGAAGATTAAAACCGTGATTGTCGACGATGAACCGCTCGCGCGCGAACGCCTCCGCACCTTGCTGGCGCAGGAGTCTGACTTCGAAGTGCTTGCCGAGTGCGCAAGCGGCTGCGAAGCGTTGGCCGTGCTGCAAAGCCGGACTCCGGATTTGCTGTTTCTCGACGTGCAACTGCCGGAGTTGAGCGGCTTTGAGGTGTTGGAACAACTGGCGCTCGAGCACATGCCGGTCATTATTTTTGTGACGGCGTATGATCAATTCGCCTTGCGTGCGTTTGAGGTGCATGCCTTGGATTATCTGCTCAAGCCGTTTGACCGCGAACGTTTCACCAAAGCCTTGCAGCGCGCGCGGCAACACTTGCAACACGAACGGCACGGCGATTTGCACCAGCGCGTGCGTCTGCTGCTGGAAGAGTTACATCGCGAGCGGAAGTATCTTGACCGGCTCGTGATCAAAGCGAGCGGTCGCGTGTTTTTTTTAAAGGCCGAGGAAATCGATTGGATCGAAGCCGCGGCAAACTACGTGCGTTTACAAACCGGGCGCGAGTCGCATCTGTTGCGCGATACCATTAAGAACATCGAGGCGAAGCTCGATCCCGCAAAATTTCTGCGCATCAATCGCTCGACCATCGTGAATCTAGATCGCATCAAAGAATTGCAGCCGTGGTCCAACAACGGCGAGTACGCGTTAATTTTGAAAACGGGCGCGCGTTTGACTTCCAGCCGCGGCTATCGCGAACGCCTCGCCGCGCTGTTGCAGTAGCGCGAACTTCGTCCCGTTCTTCTCTCCTGCCATCCTCAAATTGCTGCGCCTCATCCCAATCTACTTGTTGCCTGTCCGATACTAGTGTATTGTTACCCTAATTTCGTAGCCCTGCCCCCTTGTGGGGCATTGATACGACCCGCGA
>CAYNDW010000794.1:0-3338 GCA_964395375.1 uncultured Cytophagia bacterium | reverse complement strand
TATATGACGCTCAATAATAAATCGAGCGAGCGGATCAACGAACTGGAAGTCTACAGCGGCAGCGGCGCCGCGCCCAAGTTGAGCGCCGAGGAAGAAGTGACCGCAGTGCCCGCGGAGTTTGAGTTGGCGCAGAACTATCCCAACCCGTTCAACCCAAGCACGACGATCAATTTTGCTTTGCCCGAAGCGGTGCACGTGCGTCTTGTTTTGTTTAATGTTCTCGGCGAGCAGGTCGATATGATGGTCGAAGGCTTTCACGAGGCGGGCCGGCACACGATCACGTATGCGCCGAGGAGTTTGCCGAGCGGCGTGTATTTCTACGTGCTGCAAGCGGGCGAAGTGAAGCTCACGCGGCGGCTGGTGTTGATGAAGTAAGGTTTGCGTATTGAAGGGCGAAAGGCGTTGAGCGCGTTTCGCCCTTCAATTTTCAAAAGAGCTTTTGAATGAGTGCGACGAAGGTGGGATTGGCAAAGGTAAGCGAGATAAGGGCGATGGCGATGAAGATGTTCATTTTAAAGTGCAGGCTGGCGAATTTTTCGTCAACGACTTTGAAGCGCTCTAACATCACGTTTTCAAGAGCCTTGAATTTTTCGTCGACGAGTTTGAATCGTTCGTCGATCCCTTTGAATCTTTCGTCGATGCTTTTGAACCTTTCGTCAAGCCCTTTGAACCTTTCTTCGAACAGCTCGCGGGTGACGAGTTCGTATTTGAGTTCGTCTTTGATCTCGGCTTTTAATAATTGCTTCTGCTCGAAGATTTTTTCCTCCGCCTTTTGTTGAATGTTGTCAATGGCGGTTTCCATCGCTCGGGCCAGGCGTTCGGCTTTTTGCTTGCCGCCAAAGCTTTGCTCCAGGATTTCGAACGCTTCGCGTGATAAAGTAAAAGCTTCCATCTTTTGACCTCCTCAAAAAGTTGTCATGCAAAAGCACCCGCGACAATTCGATAACGCTTCAAATTAAAATAAAGAACTCACGCGCCAAGAGCAAGAACGGAATCTTACGGTGGAAGCATCAAAGTAGAGACTGTGCTTCACACGTCCCGCCGGTCATGCGCGTTTTCTCAAGGTCTGCAACTCATCGTTTCACATACCACCTCACTTTCCAAACACAGGAGCAGTGCATGAGACTTTCTCACAGACTGATGGTGTTGGGCGTATTGTTGTGCGCGGCGGCGTTGGTTTCCGCGCAGCAGTTGGACATTCCGCAAACCGTGAAGCCGTATTCCTGGTTTTCACAGGTGCATCACGGCAAGAAGGCCGCGCTCGGCGCGTTGCGCGCCGTGCCGGTGGAAACACATCGCATTGCAGTGACTGATGCGCCGTGGTTGCGTTTGAGTTTTCCGAATGTGAACCTCGGCGAGAACAGCTTTATCACCATTACTTCTTTGCACGACGGCGCGACGCAAACGTTGAATGCCACGACGTTGCAAGAGTGGTACAACACCAGCGCTTATTTCAACGGCAACGCCGTGGAAGTGAAGCTCTATGTCGATCCCAGCGACAAAGGCGTTTTCTTTGAAGCGGGCGAGATCACCGTCGGCAAATGGGTCGGCACGGATCGTACGCTTGCCAAAGGCGGCCCGGGCGGAGGCGTCATCGAAAGCCAATGCGGCACCACCGATGATCGCGTCGCTTCCAGCCATCCCGCCTCCGGACGCATCGTGAGCGTGGGTTGCACGGGTTGGATCGCTTCGAACGGAAAATATTTAACCGCGGGCCATTGCATCGGCACTTCCGCGGCCACGTTGCAATCCGATGTTCCGCCCTCGTTATCAAGCGGCACGATTCAACATCCCGGCCCGGAGGATCAATATTCCATCAATCAAAGCAATTGGCAATTTGTGAACGGCGGCACGGGTAATGACTGGGGCATCTTCCAAGTTGCCAACAATTCCCAAACCGGTTTACAACCGATTGCGGCGCAAGGCTCGTCTTTCAACGTGGTGCAAAGTTTTGGCGGCGCAACCATTCGTATCACCGGTTTTGGTGTTGACACGGGCACGGCCAATCAAACGCAACAAACGCACGCCGGGCCGAACGCGGGTTCTTCGGGAACCACGATGCGCTATCAAACCGACACCGAGGGCGGCAACTCCGGCAGCCCGGTGATTGATGAAGCGACCGGAAATGCGCTGGGCATTCACACGCATGGCGGCTGCACGAGCAGCGGCGGCAACAACAGCGGCACGAGCGCTTTCCTCTCCGCGTTTTGGACGGCTTTCAATGGCGTAGCTTGCACCAACATCGCGCAAGGCGACCCGGCTTCGGCTTCGAGCACCAGTGGCAGCAACGTCGCGAGCCGAGGCAATGATGGCAGCACGAGCACGTATTGGCGCAGCAGCAGCGGCGGCACGCAATGGTGGCAAGTTGATCTCGGCAGTGGCGCGTTGAGCTATAGCAGTTGGGAACTCGTGTGGAACGCTTCACGCCACGCGAAGAGCTATGAAATTCGCGTTTCCACTAGCTCGACGTTCTCCACTTTTACGACGGTCGTCAGCACCACCACCGGCAATGGCGCCACCGATACCGGCGCGATGAGCGGCGCGCCGCGCACGGAGCGTTACGTGCGCGTGCATATGACCGTGCCCAACTCCGGCCACTATCGCATCAGTGAATTTCGCGTATGCGGCGGTTCCAGCGCCGCGCCGAAGGAGAACAACGACGAGCCGGGCGAGGCGATCACAGGTTTGCCCACGGACTTTGCGCTGCATCAAAACTATCCCAATCCGTTTAACCCGAGCACGAAAATTTCTTATGACCTTCCCGCGGACGCGCATGTGATTTTGCAAATCATCAACGTCCTCGGCGAAGTCGTGGCCACGCTGGCGGATGACGTGCATCCCGCGGGCAGCCACACCGTTACGTTCGCGCCGAACAGCTTGCCGAGCGGCGTGTACTTCTATCGCTTGCAAGCCGGCGAAGTTCGTCTCACCCGGCAGCTTTTGTTGATGAAATAGCATTGACAAACTGCAGGTGTTCCCGGTAAAAATTAAAGGGCGCAGGAGGAGGACTCCTGCGCCCTTTTGTATTTTAGAGAGAAGATAATTCTACTTCGGCAGATTAAAAGTCTTGCCCACGAATTACGCGAAACACACGAATAACTTTTTGCGCGTCATTCGAGTGTTTCGCGGGCAGAAAATGAAACCTGTGGCAGTAGAAATAAGGACGAGAAGCAAAACGATCTGAAAATAGTTTTGTCGAAAATCGTTTTGTCTTTGCCCGGGCAGATTGCTTTCTACTATGCGGAGCACAAAACCGGTTACACTTTAGGCCTAATACCGTTCACTTAGGATCGTCAATTAAATAACTTTCTCATTTGCAGCAATCCTCCCTTCATGCT
>CAYNDW010000793.1:0-3355 GCA_964395375.1 uncultured Cytophagia bacterium | reverse complement strand
GCCAGCGCGGTGTTGATCGTCTTATTGAGCAAAATTTCCAACTTCCGCAAGCGCTTCAGATCCGCATCGAGCACCAAGACGTTTGCGCCCGCGCCTAAAAACGCGCGCGCGGCATAACCGCCCGCGATGCCCGCGCCGACGATGACAATGTTCGCCGCGGGTATGCCGGCGATGCCGCCCAATGCAATGCCGCGGCCACCGTGTGTGGTTTCCAAATATCTTCCCGCAATCTGCGGCAATAGGCCTCCGGCAATCTCGCTCATGGCGGTCAACACCGGCAAGCTGCCCTCCTGCGCTTCGATCAATTCATAGCCCACCGCGGTGATGCGGCGTTCGCGCAACGCGGTGAGCGCTTTGGGATTCGCAACGCCGAGTTGCAGCCAACTAAAGAGAAATTTTTCCGCGGGCAGCCACTGGCATTCTTCGAGAGCCGGCGGCATAACTTTGACGACAAGATCGGCGCGGCCAAAAATTTCCGCGGCGGAAAACGCGATGCGCGCGCCGGCTTCGTCATATGCCGCAGTGGTGAAGCCGCAACCCGCTCCGGCCTCGGCTTGGACGATCACTTGATGTCCGGCCTTGACCAACGCATAAACACCCGCAGGCGTGAGCGCGACGCGACGCTCGTCGCGCCAGCTTTCTTTCGGTATGCCGATGATCATAATGAGAAGGCTCCTAGGTGCGATGATACGGCGGAAAAATGCGCGAGTCATAGCCGCCGTCATAACCGGATTGCCACAGCTTCAAATGTTCTGCTCTCGTCAAAACCCAAATCGTATAAATTCCCAGCATGGCGCCGAGCGGCAGGTTGAGCAGGTTAATAAATCCGAGAATCAAAATCAAACTTCCGGCCCAAGATTTTTCCGCGAGCAAGGCGAGGCCGCCGAGGACGCCCAAAAGCGAGGTGGCGGCAAAGAGAAAAACGAGAATGACGCCGAAGCCGTGCGTGCTAAAAGGCAGCATGCTCGACCCCACCAGCGTTTGGAATTCCGTGCGGGCATTCAAATAGCCGGCGACGACCAACACACCGAGCAGGCCATGGAGCAGATAGAGCACGCCGAGAATTTTAAGATGGTTTTTCATTGCGCATCTCCTCTTTCGGAGTGGCATTAAATTACCTGCCCATTTCCCGAAACCGCGAGTCAACGCGAATGAACGCTACTTCTTTTTGATTCGCGCCGCTTTGCGTCTCGCGGTTTAGATCTGGGAAGGTTATTTCATCGCCGGTCCTTACAAGAATCCGGCCTTTTCCAAAACTTTAAAATCGTTCTGCTTTAACTCGGCCAAGCTGAAGCGATTTACCCGCGCCAATTGCAGTTCATCCATCACATCGACCATGTTGAAGTACTTGCTCTTGCGATCCACTTTTATCAACGTGACGAGCTTGGGATTGGCTTGATTAAAGTCTTCGAGCAGTTTGCGCAAATCTTTAAACGCGAGGGCCTGCGGCGGCTCGATGCCCATATTCCAATAGATATCTCCGCCGGCCACCACGCGCAACGTGAGCAGATTGGATTCCGCCACTTCCACCTCCGTCTCTTTGGGCGGCATATTGATTTCCATCGTCTGCGGCCGCCGAAACACGCTGGTGAGCATGAAGAACGTGAGCAGCAAAAACGCAATATCCACCATCGGCGTCATGTCGATGCGAACGCCGAGGCGTCGCATTCTCTTTTTGCCGGATTTTTTCCTGCCCGAGGAGGGCGCCATTTCTCCGCCAAGACCAGCCATGAGGATTCTCCTACGGTAATGTTTGTGGTAGCTCCTTCTTCTGCTGTCATTCAGGAGGAATCTTTTTAGGCTCTGGCAATCAACTCCAGCGCTTAAAAGGATTGCTGCTGAATGACAGTTTGGTGAGGAGCACGAATACTAGCGCGCGTCAATCCGCGCCGGCGCCGGGTGGGGCCGGCGTTTGTTCGAGATTGGTTACGAGATTGAACCTCGTCAAATTTACTTTTTGGAGAATGTCCATCACATCCAGCACCGCGCCGTACTCGGTGTTGCGGTCGCTTTTAATCACGGCGCGCAGCTTGGGATTTGCAACGCGCGCTTCCATCAATTTCTGCGGTAAGGCGCTCAACTGGATGGGCACGTCGGTGCGCAGCATGTTTTCTTCGCCAAAAAGTTTGCGGCGTAAAAACTGGGAATCCACGCCGAGGAACAACGCGCCGTCTTGCTCAATCGTGACCGTCATCACGTCCGTTTCCGGCAGCTTGATTTGCGAATGCGAATCGGGCAGCACCACGTCCACTTCCGCGGGCGGGCGGAACTGCGTGGTGAGCATGAAGAACGTGAGCAAGAGAAACGCGACATCGACCATCGGCGTCATGTCGATGCGGATACCCATGCGATTGGTTTTGATTTTAGGCATGACAACCACCTTTCCAGCAGTGCAGCGTGTGCCGCTTTAATTCACGCCGACTTCCGTTTTTACATCCGTGAATCCGTTAAACTCATGCACCTGGCCGGTTAAAATTTCCGTGACGGAATAGCTCGCTTCGTCGATCATGTAAGTGAATTTGTCGACTTTGGTCACGAAATAATTGTAGAACACGATGCCGATAATCGCCGCGGCCAAACCGCCCGCGGTGTTGATGAGCGCCTCGGAAATGCCGACCGACAATTGCACCGCATCCGGCGCGCCGGCATGCGCCAACGCGCGGAATGCGCGAATCATGCCGATCGTGGTGCCGAGCAAGCCGACCATCGTCGCAATCGACGCGATCGTGGAAAGGGCCACGAGGTTCTTTTCCAGCAGCGGCACTTCGAGCATCGTGGCTTGATCGATGGCGCGTTGCGTTTCGCGCGCGACTTTTTCCTGGTCACCGTTCGCGCGCGCATTGACGAATTTATAACGCTCCAAGCCGGCGCGTATGATATTGGCCAACGAGCCGCGTTGTTGATTACACGCTTCCAGCGCCGTGTCCACTTTGCCATCCATCAAATTGCGTTGCACGTTGTGCAGAAAATTCGCCAACGCACCGCGACCGCGCGCTTTCATGAGCGACAAGCTGCGCTCGATAATGAAAGTAATAGCCATCATCAACAAGGCCAGCAGCACAATCACCAACGGCCCGCCTTTGTAGATGAACTCCAAGCCGTACTTGTCGTTCGGCGCGCCCAAGATCGCGAAGAAAATGTAGGCCGAGATCACGAACTCTAAAATGATCACGGCGACTAAGACGAACTCTTTGCGCATATACGCCTCCTTATCGGAATAAAATGAGCAGCGGGGCTAAATAAAACTTGCTAGCGCTTCTTTTTCGTTCGGATAAATATCGAAAACTTGCGTCAGCTTGGTGAGCACAAAAACGTTTTCAGTTTTATTGCTCAAGTTGCAGAGCTTGATATGGCC
>CAYNDW010000792.1:2934-3365 GCA_964395375.1 uncultured Cytophagia bacterium | reverse complement strand
CGTGCTGCCTTCCAAAAAAATGGCGGAACGAAAGGGGCTGAAATCTCCCGCGACTCGGGCACTTTCAAATTCTCTGAAACGCTCAAAGGTTAAACCACAGGCGGAGAGGTCCCTTTCTATGGCTTTGACCAGCGAAAACGGCGAACTGTCCGGCAGCTCATTTAATCGGATTAAGCTCACTGGCGTGCGTGGCTTGGAAATTCTGCAGCGATATTGGAATTTTTCCAAAAGCTGGCTTTTGCCCATGCCGCCCTTGTCGCAAATGGTGAGAATGCGCGCGGGCGATTCGAATTTGAGCAATTCTTCGAATAGCTCCGACTCGAATTCGCGGTCGATGAATTTGGTGGGATCGAAATGTTTGTTGATCATAGCCGGGTTCTTCCCCGAATTTGTTATTCAGTTTTGCGTTCGTTGGAGGAGTTGTTCAACAT
>CAYNDW010000792.1:0-2924 GCA_964395375.1 uncultured Cytophagia bacterium | reverse complement strand
ATGATGCCGGCCACACGCACATTGCTCGCGCCGGAGAAGTTGGCGCCGCGCAAATCCAAAATACCGGCAATGTGCGCTTGCATGATTTGCGCGCCGGTGCTCGTGCTTCCGGCTACGGGCGCATGAACAAGCTCGGCCAGCTCTTGCGCCAAAGCCGCGTCTTGTTCGAGCTTTTCTTTGAGCAGAGCCTCGATGAGCGCCTGCGCGGCCTCCGGCCGTTTTTCGAATTGCGTCAATGTAGCTTTTTCTTCTTCCGAACCGAAGGAAGTTTTCACGCGCTGCCAAATCTTTTTGGTGGTTGCGATGAGTGGTTCGGCTGCCGTTTCGCCCAGCTTTTCTATCATCGCTTCGCCGAATTTTTGCAAGCCGAGCTTGGCGTAAGGGAGGAGAAAGGTGGTGACGATGGTGGTGGTCAGCGGATCGACATTTACTGCCATTGCTTTGCTCCGTGTCAAGTGCTTAAAAAGATCCCTTCTGGATGACAGTATTGAGTGTGGTATAACGAATCAAACAAAGCGTTTTGATCAACCCTCACTTGTTCATCGCGCTCTCAAACTCGCTCTCCCACCTCACATACTCCCCGCGCATGGCCTCAACGTGTGCATCTAAATTTTCCGGCGTCCACGCGCTCGTGTCCATGGGCGCATAAAAGCGCGCGTACACGATGCCGGGATTCACGACGAAAGTTTTGCCGGGGCAGAGTTGGCGGGCGCCGGCGAAGTGAATGGGCACGATGGGATATTGGAGATCGAGCGCCATGCGAAACGCGCCTTTTTTGAATTGGCCTATTTGCCCGCCGGTGATGCGCGTGCCCTCCGGCGCAACGAAGAGCGAGAGATGCTGCAAGCGAATGCGTTCATACGCGCGCTTGAGCACGGCAATCGCCTTCGCGGAGTTTTGACGTTTGATAAAAATTTGCCCGGTCGCAATGCCCAACGCGGCAAAGAGCGGATTGTACATCAACTCATATTTCGCGACGAAGCGCACCCGCGGCAAGCCCAACGCGACGATGATGAATATATCGAGCGTCGAACTATGATTCGAAATATACACCGCGGGTTGCTGCGCGCGCGCGCCGATCTGTTCGAGTTTGAGCTTCACGCCCGCGAACCAGAGCACGGTGTAGCCAATCGCGCGGCCCGCATGATACGTGATCCAACTTTTCGCCTGCCCGAGCGTGAGCGCCGAGGCGATGACTACGAGCAGCATGCCGAGGGTCAAAGTTACAACGGTCGCGACCGCGAGATAAACGACGCGCAACTGCGCCGCGATTTTTGCAAACAGACTTTGCTGGGGAAGGGCGATAGCTTCAGCGATTGGCATGCGAATACTCGATCCGGAAAATTTTAGCGGCATGAGATACTACTCGGAGCACAAAACCGGTTACACTTCCGGCCTCTAGTGCTGTCATTCAGAAGGAATCCTTTTAAGCACTCGGCAGTATCTCCAGCGCGTAAAAAGATTCCTCCTGAATGACACGCGAGGCGGGAAAGTGTAACCTAGATTTCGTTCGGAGTAATAAGTTGTAGCGCAGGCAGCTTTGCCTGCAAACTGGAAGTCTTCGCTACTTTATCAGCGAAACAACTCGCGCACGATGATGTTCTTTTGAATCTGGCTCGTGCCTTCATAAATCTGATAAATCTTCACGTCGCGCATGAGCTTGGCAACGGGATAATCTTCGATGAAGCCGTAGCCGCCGAACACTTGCACGGCGTCGGTGCAAATCTTCATGGCCGTATCCGCGCAGAACGCTTTGGCAAAGGCGGTGTGCGTTGCGCTGGCTTTGCCGATGTCGCACAAGTACGCGGCCTCCCACGCGAGCAAGCGCGCCGCTTCGACGTTCATCGCCATGTCGGCAATCATGTGGCCCACGGCTTGATGTTGCCAAATGGGTTTGCCCATGGTCTTGCGCTCGCGCGCAAAGTTGATGGACTCTTCCAGCGCGCGCCGGGCCACGCCGACCGCGCCAATCGCAGTCGGAACGCGGCTGCGATCAAACACGCGCATGGCAATCATAAACCCTTCGCCGTCTTTGCCCACCAGGTTTTCCACGGGCACACGCACGTTTTCAAACACGACCTCCGCGGTGTTCGAAGCGCGCTGGCCGAGCTTGTTGAACGGCTTCGCGACCGACACGCCCGGCGTGTTGCGATCGACAATGAACACGCTCATGCCTTGATACTTCGCCGCGCGATTTGTGTACGCAAACACCGTGAACCATTCCGCGACCGAGGCATTGGTGATAAAAGTTTTCGCGCCGTTGATGATATAGTGCGAACCTTCGCGCTGCGCTTCGGTTTGCAGCGCAGCAACGTCGGACCCGGCCGCGGCTTCGGACAAACAATACGCCGCCATGCCGCCGTGCGCGAGATGCCCGAGATAATGCCGCTTCTGTTCTTCATTGCCCGCGAGGATGATGGGCAGCGCGGCCAAGCCGTTGAGGCCAATGCTCGTGCTCATGCCGGAGCAGCCATACGCCAACTCTTCCGTGATCAAACATTCTTCGAGCATGGTTAAACCCGAGCCGCCATATTCTTGCGGCACGGTCATCGAGGTGTAACCCAACTCTTGCGCTTTGCGCATCACGGGCCAGGGAAATTCATGGCTCTCGTCGTATTGCGCGGCGACCGGAATGATCTCGTTGCGCGCAAAATCGCGCGCGGTTTGTTGCAAAAGTTTTTGTTCTTCGGTGAGGGTGAAGCAGATGCCCGTTTCGGGCGCTTGCATTTGCGTATTCATACCTACTCGCCTCCTTCTTTTTTGCTAGGCTAAACATCAGCGAATTGCACCAAATCCATGCCTTTGTCGGTAAAGATAAGAAACGAAGCAGCCAAGCACAAGGCCGCGGGCGGGGCGTTGATGAAATTTTCTACCTCCGAACTGTGATCGTCAAAATCGTTATTCGCGTTCTCCTCCTGCGGTCT
>CAYNDW010000791.1:0-3365 GCA_964395375.1 uncultured Cytophagia bacterium | reverse complement strand
GTTTTTCTTTTCGAAATAGAACTCCCAAACTTACTGCACCCGAACAACAGAAACATCATCAAGAGCCGGACCGTACAAACCGGGTTGTGCATCTAAGCTGTAAAACTCCACCGTTGTCACGCTATCTATTGCAATAAATGTCCAGGTTTTTGTTTGCCATCCCATGTTTCTAATCGTCTTGCCCGTAACATCGAACGTAAACTCTCTCGATAGACCAGCCGCGGCAACCGCCATTGTCTTCACCGTGGGCGGACCTTCGGGGTTGCCCGCCATTGCAAACCGAACTTGATATGTGCTGCCCCGCAGCGTGCGGATGCTTTGCTTCACCCCGCCACGACCGGGTGTTCCATCAAGATCGATCGAGCGCTCGCCATTTGAGGCTTGCCAAAAACGAACAATGTCTATCTGCCCTCGTGTGACGATCCACCCGTTGAGCGCTGTTGAGCCGGGGTTGAGCTGAAGATACGTGCCGACTGGCGGACCAACTTCGAAACTTCCGTTCACAAGAGTCGCGTTCACAGGCGGCGTTCCCCACGTGACAACGATTTGAATAGTACCCCCTGTTCCTGTTGGCAAAAGCTGGAGCGAAACATGTGTTGTCTCGGAAGCGAGAACATTTACATCGGTCTCGCCAGTATAGCGCACAATGTTGGCTGAATCCTGCGCATCCACTCTAAGATGCCAGACTCCGATAGGAACATCTTGAAATGTCCCCGATGCAGTTGAACCGGAGATGGGGAACGTAAGAACGCGCTCTTGAAAATTTTGGCGGGAGAGTCTTGCGACGACTCTTGTGATTTCTGGTGGCGGATTGACGAACTGAAGCGACATTTTTCCGAGAAACGATGCTTGTGAGCCGGGATCGTCCGTTGTAGGACCCAAGTCTTTGCAGGAGATTGCGAAAAGCGAGATTAGAATTACAAACAAAGTGATTCTCATAGCGGTGCCTCCTTTCACTGTTTGTCTTCGCTGGAGACAAACTTTGTGTCTTTAGTTTATTGCTGCGAAAAACGATTCGGGGAGAATGAACGGATTAATATTTTGAAGAACGGTGTGCCTCAGTGCAAGTGAAGCTTACGAAACGCGATTGCGAAAGTCAAGCCTTGACACCCCTGAATGGTAAACGCGGAGCGAAAATAGAGTTCACGTCAGCGCCTGCGCAAAATCCTCTTTCAAATCCTCAATCCCCTCCACGCCAACAGAGATGCGAATCATCCCCGGTGTAACGCCGTGGCTCTTCAGCTCATCGTCAGTCATGTTCACATGCGAGGAATAGACCGGAATGCTCACGAGTGTCTCCACGCCGCCAAGCGACATTGCATTGATGGCAACCTTGAGTGAGTCGCACACGCGCACGGCGGCTTTCACGCCACTTTTCACTTCAATCGTTACCATACCGCCGTAGCCTTTCAGCATTTGTTTCTTCGCAATCGCATGTTGCGGGTGCGATGGAAGACCAGGATAGAGCACACGGCTCACTTTCGGATGTTTCTCCAAAACCTTCGCAAGCGCCATCGCGTTTTCATTCTGCCGCTGCACACGAAGCTCGAAGGTTTTCAAACTACGATATAGTAAATACGACATGAACGGGTCTGGGCTGCCGCCGTAGTATTTCAACTGCGTGTGAACGCCTTTTACAAACTCCTTCGTGCCTGCCACAACTCCGGCAAGCAAATCACTGTGCCCGCCGAGGTATTTCGTGCCGCTTTCGACAGCAACATCAACACCGAGCGCAAAGGGGTTTTGATTGACGCATGATGCGAACGTATTGTCAATCATCGTCACAATTTTCTGCACGAACTTCCGCTCGGCTCGCTGCGCTGCGGCGACAAGCGCCTTGATATCAACAACGCTCAGCGTCGGGTTTGTCGGCGTTTCGAAATAGACAAGTTTCGTTTTCGGCGAGGCAAGTTCCAACAAGAATTCGGGGCGGGTTGGGTCCAAGTACTTCACGAGAACATCATGCCGCGGCAATATATCGCGGAAGAAGCGATACGTGCCCCCATACAACGCCGGCGTGCTGATGATTTCATCTCCCGCTTTAACTACGGAAAGAATTGCCGACGTAATTGCCGCCATGCCGGAGCCAAAGAGCAACGCTTTCTCGGCATTCATCATCAACGCAAGCCGCTCTTCGACTTCGCTCGTCGTGGGATTGTGGTAGCGCGTGTACACAAGCACGTTCGGATCGCCCTGCGCGTAGCGGACTGCATCGTCCGAACTTTCAAAACGGTACGTGCTCGTCTGATAAATCGGCGTTGAGACGGGACCTTTGTACGCATACAACTTTGCGCCGTGAATGGCTTTTGTTGCGAGGGACATTTGCCTTGGGGATTTTTTCTTTTTCATTGCACGCCTTCCGAGTTTCTGATTTGCGAGTGTTCTCTACGAGTCATTCTGAGTGGCGCCTTGGCGCCACGAAGAATCCAGAAGCATTGGTGACATATAGAAGCAGATTCTTCACTCCGCTCCACTTCGTTCCGCTCCGTTCAGAATGACAAATCAAGAAGTCGTATGCTTGAGATGATACGGTAACAATCCCGAATAAATCGCTCGATGCACCGGCGTCGGAATGTTCAACTCTTTTCCGTGCTTCACAACTGTCCCCGAGAGCGCTTCAATCTCCAACGGCTTGTCGTGCACCAGGTCGTGATAGAGCGATGAGCGGGAGTTGTTATCATACTTCTTCAGCACTTCTAGAATCTGCTCGACGTAGCCCGCCGGGATGTTTACGCCTTTTGCCCGCGCAATGGCATCGGTTTCTCGCATTGCATCAATCAACATTTCTCGTGATTCATTCGTCGAGAGGATTTCTCCAAGCGTGAGGCGAGTCAGCGCCGTCATTCCGCCGACTGCTGCAATGAAAATGTATTTCTTCCAAATCTCAGATTGTATATCATCGGTGAGCGTTGCGTTGATATTTGCTTTCACCATTGCCTCAAGGATCTGTTTCGCCCGCTCGCCGATTCTCCCATTCCGTTTTTCCAGCTCACCGAAGACTATCTTCGTCGGCCCGACAGTATGGGTGATAACACCTGGCGCCGTAATGGTTGAGTAAATGTACGAAACGCCGCCGAACATGCCGCCGCGTGGGATTATTCGCTGAATCTTCTCTTCGTTATCAACTCCGTTCTGCAGACTGATGATGATTGTCTCATCGGAAAGCATCGGCACAAGTTGCTGCGCTGCTGATTCTGTGTCGTAGGACTTCACGCAGAAGAGTATCACATCGGCAATGCCAATCTCCGATGGATTGTCCGTCATCTTGCCAGAAGGAACAATCCAATCTCCTTCCGCTGAGTTGATGTGGAGTCCATTGGCGCGCATCGCTTCGAGATGCTTGCCGCGTGCGAGGAACAAAACGT
>CAYNDW010000790.1:0-3373 GCA_964395375.1 uncultured Cytophagia bacterium | reverse complement strand
CGCCTTGATGGCCGCTCAGCTTCAGAAGGAGCCGGGCAAATCCTTTTTCTTCGATTTCTTTATTTCGGGGATTGCTTGCGTGATCAAGAATATTGTATCTGCCGTCTGAAATAAAAAAGACATAGCGTTCCGCCTGCGGATGCCAATGCCAATCGCTATTTTCAAGCAGAGCAAACGGCAGCAAAAAATTTGACCAGCTTTGCGTTTTACGCCGATCGCGAGATTGTTCTTGCCAATGCTGCAAGAAAGCCGTCAACTCTTTCTGCTCCTTGCGCGTGAACCAGATTTGTTTGGAGCCGTCGGAATCATGCGGCAGGCTCGCGCGCGCTCCGAAAGGGATGACGGTAATTTGAGTGAGCGCCTCCGCGTTTAAATTTTTCCGAAGCCGGAGCAAGTGCCGCTCTTCATCATCAAACAAACGCTCGACCACGGTTCGCACAACTTCCCAGCGGTTCGCCTTTTGATCGTTATCGTGCATGGTCCCGCTTTGATCGACAATAAAAACGATATCGCGGCGCGCGATCGGGTTTTCACAAGATCGGAATGGCGCTTTCTCCGGAGTTCTCGTGCAACTGAGCAGACCAAGCCCTACTAGCCACGGAATCCAAAGGCTCTGCGTTTTCTTGGGCGCGTTCATATGATCGCCTGTTAAGCGTGAGATTGTTTGTCGCAGTGGAAATTTTTTAGGTAGGATGAAGTGCGCTGCCGGGCACAGCACAAAAAAATTCGCGCTAGGAGGATAGTGATAGAGACGCTGTGTCGAGCAGGCGCAACGGCGTTTATGAGCCGCTGCGCGTAGTATGACCTGTTGGAAGGATAAAGAAACGCGGCGTGAAAATCAAGCTGGTTTTCCCAACTTCTTTCTTGCCGCAGTTACGTGTGGAAACGTAACGCCCCGCTTACGGAGCGCTACTTTACTTCCCCTCCTTCAAAATCTCCAACGCCGCCAACCTTCCCGGCGCGCCGGTGATGCCGCCGCCGGGATGCGTGCCGGAGCCGCATTGATAGTAGTTGCGGATCGGCGTGCGAAACTTCGCGTAGCCTGCGGCCGGACGCAAGAAGAAGAGTTGCGAGAGCGTCAGCTCGCCTTGAAAAATGTTGCCTTGCGAAAGCCCGGTGGTTTGCTCGATGTCCCACGGCGTCACCACTTGCCGATGCAGAATGATGTCTTTGAGGTTGGGAATATATTCCGCCAACGTATTCACCACCGTGTCGCCGAAGGCCTCGCGCTTTTCTTCCCACGTGCCCTCGCGCAATTGATACGGCGCGTATTGCACGAAACACGACATCACATGCTTGCCCGGCGGCGCCATGTCGGGATCGATCACGGAGGGTAGAATGATGTCGATGTATGGCTTGCGCGAGAAGTCGCCGTACTTCGCGTCGTCGTATGCGCGTTCGAGATAATCAATGCTCGGGCTAATGGAAAACGCGCCCGCGAGATGCGGCCCATCGCCCGGCAAACACGCAAGGTTGGGCAATGCATCGAGCGCGAGATTTACTTTGCCGGAGGAGCCGCGAATGTTGAACTTTTGAATCGCGCTCAGGAGATCGTCGGGCAGTTGTTTGGGATCGACGAGTTGGAGAAAGGTGCGCTTGGGATCGAGACTCGACACGACCGTGTTCGCATGAAACTCATCGCCGTTCTGCAGCGCCACGCCAATGGCCGCGCCGTTCTTCACAATAACATTCGCCACCGGCGCTTCCGTGCGAATTTCCACGCCGAGCGCTTTGGCGGAATTGGCAATCGCATTCGCGAGGCCGCCGGTGCCGCCTTTGGCAAAACCCCATGCGCGAAACGCGCCGTCAATCTCGCCCATGTAATGATGGAGCAAAACATACGCAGTGCCCGGCGAGCGCGGCCCGAGAAACGTGCCGATGATGCCGCTCGAAGAGAGCGTGGCTTTGAGCACCTCGGTTTCAAACCACTCTTCGAGAAAATCCGCGGAACTCATGGTCATCAACTTCGTGAGCAGATAAAGTTTTTCCTCGCCCAAGCCGAGCAGGTGTTTCGCCAGCCCGGTGAGTCCCATGAGATCTTTCGGGTGCATGGAGGTGGGATCGAACGGCACGATGCCGAGCATATATTTGACGGCCTTTGCCATGAAATACATGCTGCGTCCGTAATCGTCATACGCTTCGGCATCACGCTTCGAGTGGCGGCCAATATCGCGCAGCGTGCGGAAGTGATCGCCGTCGCGATAGAGATAATTGCCGTTCGGCATGGGCGTGAGCGTGCTCTCGAGCGGCAAGATCGTCAAGCCGTGCTGCGGCAAATTGAGATCACGAATAATTTCCGGACGAAAGAGGCTCACGACATAGGAGAACACGGTGAACTTGAAACCAGGAAAGATTTCTTCGGTCACGGTCGCGCCGCCAACGAGATGACGGCGTTCGAGCACCAACACTTTCTTGCCGGCGCGCGCGAGATACGCGGCATTCACCAAACCATTGTGGCCTGCGCCGATGACGATGGCATCATACTTTTGAGGCATGGGCTTCCTTGCTTCCTTATGTAATTAAAAGCAAAGGCATTGCAAATTTTCAATTGCAAATTTTCAATTTAAAATTTGAAATGCTGTGTTTGGTAAGATAGTAAATCAACGAGGGGAACGCAAGCCACGACCCAATGAAATTTGACGATCAAACTCGGTGATGCACCTCGCATCTCCCCTAGCCCTGTCATTCAGAAGGAATCCTTTTCGGCACTGGAGAGCAACGCCGGTGCTCAAAAGGATTCTTCCGGAATGACATGCTCTAGGATCATTTCCCAAGTTGAAAATTAAACCTCGTAAGAATTCCCTCTTGACACCTGCTGAAAAAATCGACTAATTAGCCGCGAGGTAGGGGCTGCACCGCGCGAACTTCAATTCTTTTTTTTCAACACCTGGTGCGTTGTTGCTTTCATTCGTAGCCTTGCCCCCTTGTGGGGCATTGTTGTAATCACAAATCTATTGGTTTAAAAAAGCCACCCCACAAGGGGGTGGGGCTACGAAGACAACAACGTGCTCTCACCCCAAAGGAGGGCGACATGCCTTGTGTTACGAAGTTTCGTCTTGCCGTCGTTTTTCTCACGCTGCAAATTGGAACACTGCTCTGGGCGCAGGCGATTGATCCGCGCTTCGGCGCGGTCGGACGCGAAGGCGCGACGCGTTTGCGGCTCGCCAACTATCGCGAGTATCAACGCAACAATGATGCGCCAATTTTAGCGGGCAAGCAAAAACATTTCGTCGTGGGCCAAGTGACGAGCCGCGGCGATGCGCTCGGCATTGACTGGCAATGGTACTTGCTCGATCTCTTCGAGCAGCCCGTATCCGCTCTCTTTCAACACTTCCTCAATTTTACGTTGGGCGTGATTCGCTCGGAAACTTTG
>CAYNDW010000789.1:425-3381 GCA_964395375.1 uncultured Cytophagia bacterium | reverse complement strand
TTTTGAAGAATATTAGATTTCACTATCACGCTGAATGCACCAGCGACGTCTTCTCTCACGTTGACATGGAATGCTAACTCAGAAAGCGATCTGGCTGGTTACAAAGTCTATCGCGCCACGAGTTCTGGAGCATACGGGGCACCAGTTGCTACACTTCCAGGAAATCCTGTGGGTCACATTGCACTGGGCCTTCAGCCGCTAACGACATACTTTTTCGTGATCACAGCCTACGACTCAGCTGGCAACGAGAGCGCTCTTTCCAACGAGGTCAGTAAAAGCACACCCTGAAATTGAGTTTGCGCTTACTTGCCCAAGCGTGTAAAAATTTGAAGGAGAGATGGCTCCGCCCAATTGTTGCCTCACAGCGGATGATGCGTATGGACGATTTCATGGCAACGAACTACTCAGTAGGCCCTGTGTAATTACACAGAGATGGAACAGAACCGTGAGAGACCAGCGAATAATCTCCGAAACCTCATCTGAAGCCACATCACCCTGTTTGAGTCTTGTCTCGCGGGAGCACGTCATGAACCTAAGTAAGAGCGTTCTTGTGCTCGGAGTGATAGGTCTACTGACTATGCCTGCATGGGCCGACACCGGACTAGAGTTTCCACGCAATGACCAAGTAGCGGACGGCCAAACAGTGCGGTTCAAGTTCACGAATCCGCACACCAGCGGGCTGCCGATCTATGGCACGGGCGGGGCAGGTGTCACCTACATCTGGAAGGTCTACCCGCGTCAACAGACGGGCTATTACACCACGATGTTCTGGAGCAACGATGACGGCAGCGGCACAGTTGCGGGAGCATTTGAATGGGTAAACGGACCCGGCGGCAATGTCAATACGTACTATGGCGCCCATCCCTACCCCAATAGTGGGAATTCGACAGGCACCACGCATAGCTGGGAAATCTCGGTGGAGCAGAACGATTATGTCAACGGGGCGGTCATGAAAGGACAATGGTACACGCAGGCGCTCCGTGTCTGGGGGGCTTCTGGTGCCGCAAAGAACCACGAATTTTACTGGGATCTGCCGAATACTGATACCAGTCATCGTGTGGCGCGGATCGCAGCTAGTTCGTGGGGCAATGTGAATCCCCCCTTCCCCACCCTGACGTTTGGGGATGCCCCGTGGCAGCCGGGTCGTGAAATGTGCTCCTGTATTTTGCGCGGAATCCAGATTTATAACACGCTGCTCTCTGTGGCCGACATTCAAAGCGAAATTACCAGCCCGCTCTCGACCGTAGCGGGCGCGGCCTCAATCTGGTATCTCAATCTCAACCCCACTCCGGACGATATCTCCGACAAAAGCGGAGCCGGGCACAACCCATCCTGGGTCGGGTCGAATCGCGCCACGCTCTATAGTGACGGTGGAGGTGATAACACCCCGCCTTCAGCTCCAACGAATCTGCAGGTACAATGAAAGGAGCTCTCCCGATGGGATTGGATGCTGTTAGGCTAAAGGAGGCGTGATATGCGAGGAGCGATCTCGACAATCCAGTCTTGGCGGCTATACGGTTATACCGTGCGACAGCTTCGGGGAGCTATGGGCCACGATTGGCGGCCTTTAAGCTTGCCATGGCCATGAACTACCCGGTGATCATCTTGCAGTCCGGCAAGATCTATTTCTTCGTTGTGACTGCATATCATAAGTATTGGGAAGGAAAGCGCAGTTTCAATTGAGGTTAGATAAGAGGAGATTCTAAACTGGGTTGGCCAATGCTTGGGAAGCATGGCTCGGCGAATAAGGGTCATCATACTACTAGTGCGGATACCGGCAATTAGGAGCTAACGACAGAAATAATCTGTGGCGGGTTTTCTAAGAAGGAGCATCAACTATGTACAAGCCCATTTTCCTATTGAGTCTGGCTGCGGTGTCTTGGTTCAATTTTGGATTAGCTAGCGATGCTCAAGCCGCCGCTCCTTCGCGAGTGAACCAACCTTATGCAGAAAGTAAATGTAACACTGATCCCAACATCATCTTTTGTGAGGATTTTAACGACCCCTCCAACTTTTCCTTTGTACAGACCTGTGGGGCTGGGTGCGGTACAGCCGTCTGGAACAATCCAGGACTGACCAAGACCACATTTGACTTTAGCTATGGTACCGGCGGACGTCAAATCAATCCCGCAACTGATTATCCTCCAAAACCCTCGGGTGCCATGCCAAGTGGTGGGCAATTAGATCATGTCTGGGTGGGCAACTGGGATCCAACCAAAGGAGTACAGAGCAACGGAGCGACGTGGGGACGACTGCGGGAATCTGGTGGGAACTATGTCAATGGGACTACACCCGCAACCGATTTTTATCTGAGATTTCAGTTCTATGTTACGCCGAACTATGCCTGGCCTGGTGACCCAAAGACAGACAAGTATAATTACGGGGCCGCTAATCCCGTCGATAACAAGATTGTGTTTATCTATCCGCCAGAAGGAACGGGCAACCCGACGGGCGCTTCTTATGACGCGGGGTTATACACGAACAGCAGTGTCTGGGACCCAAACAATAATGCAAGGTTTTCTGATGCCATCGCGATTCGCTACGGGACCGCGCAAGACTTTCAATACCTTCCGATGTGTCCAGGATGCTCCAACTTCCCGAATTACTATGAGTATGCACCGTTTCAATCCTTGATACTGCGTAACCCTAATGACAGTAAGTTATTGGGACGAGTATTTCGGCTAAATACTGGAAGATGGTACACCTTCGAACTCCATTACAAGCTCAGCAGTACCAATCAGCCTAATGGAAAGATTGAGCTGTGGGTGGACGGAAGCCTGATCTATTCTCAGAATAATGTGACGACCTGCGGAAGCGCGGAATCTGGAGATTGCTCAGGGCTCGGGGGAATTTTCGTCGGCGCCTATCATAATGGTATAGATAAAACCGTCTGGAATGGGCAACAGATCATTGATAATTTGATCGTCTCGCGTGCCTACATTGGACCTCCTGGGGG
>CAYNDW010000789.1:0-415 GCA_964395375.1 uncultured Cytophagia bacterium | reverse complement strand
TCACGGCCCGTGATCCGCGTCACGGTGCGGATCGTGCGCGGCATCACGGTGCCCGGGCGCTTTCACATCTTGGAAACAATTCGTCAAGAACGCGTCAACATTTTCCTCGTCCCGCCGGCCTACCCTGGTCCGCCGGGGGGGGGGGGAGGAGACACAACACCTCCCGCAGCTCCCAGTGGTCTTATTGTCCTCCCTTAGTAGCACCAGCCATCCGGCCCCTGTTGAACAGTGTCGGTGAGTCGACAGCTTCGCCTCACCGACACTCCTACTAATGACGTCCCCCTGTAAACTCCCACCAGCAATTGCTGACGCGGGCCGCTGACGTGTTTGGCGGGACCAACCCGCCATCGGACACGCCGGATCTCCAGATCCTCCACGCGAAGATCGGACAACTGTCGCTGGAGAATGATTTTAT
>CAYNDW010000788.1:0-3392 GCA_964395375.1 uncultured Cytophagia bacterium | reverse complement strand
CGACATACTGCACGAGTATGCCTCAGGGCTTCACGTCTCCGAGTGCCCGTCTCGCACCGCGTCTGCACGCTTTCGCGACGAACCTTCATGAATGATGCGGGCTAAGACATATCGTGCCGCAGATTTAGCTTCAAAGCCTTCGCCCATTGTTGTTGAAACTTGCCGTAGGAAATGGAGAGTTTGGCTTGCATGGCTGCGTCGAGCGATTGCCCAGCGCGCACGGCGGTTAACACCTGCCGAACTCCCTGGATCCCATATCGCTCAGTGAGGCTGCGTGTTGCCAGGCCGGCCTCGGCGTATGCCATCGGCAGAGAGTCTGCAGGAATGTTCTTCCATCGTCCCTGTAAGGAGGCAAGGGGGATAAAAGGATGACGCTTCTTCCTCATTTCATCGAGATCGGACCACGGATCTTCGGCAAGTTGAAGGGCTAGCCCTTCCACTAACCATGTCGGCGCGACAGTGCGCTGCGAGTCCGTTCCTGCGTAGAGCAAAGCATGCACAATTTCGTGACGTACAACTTGACTGAACAGGGCCAGATCATCCAGCGCTTGACCCGCAGGGATATGGATGGTTCCTGATGCCTGATCGAACAAGGTATCAGCCCAGGCCGGCGTCCCCATCTCTCCCGAGAATCTCTGCTTCATGTGTAACACAACCTTGATCGGGGTGTCGGGAGCATATCCAAGCTTCTGACCGATCTCTTGGTAGGCATACTCCAGAATGGCTTGCATGCGCATCCAGGTGGCTCGATCTTCAGCCCCATCGAACACCACTGTGAAGTGGGATGTGTTGCGGGCCAGAGGCTGTGGACTCTGTTTTGCCGCAGGTTTCAATGCAGCGTTCACGCTGGAGGGGACAGACACAGCAATGAAACGTCGCCGGGGATCAATCTCGACGGGTGTTGATGCGACCACCTGCTTTCCGGCTGATACGCGAGACAGATCGGTGACAACCACCTGCTTTTTACCTTGCAGGGCCGGCAAGGTAATCTTCTCAGGTTGTAATTGCTGAGAGGATCGTAGATTGGAGTCGGTTGTGGCCAGCGCTTTCTTGGAAAGCTTCCGCAGGTCAGTTTCGACTTGAACATCGCGTTCTTTCTCCGGTTCGGCGTGAAGTGCATTCGAAGAGGCACTTGGCGCTTGACCGGGATCAACGAGATGAGTCTGTGGGATGCTTGCCGTGGCATTTTCCCCTCTCGCAATCAGGCTGGGTGTCAGGGGCGTTAATAGAGCTGAGTTGTGGGCAGGCTGAGTTGGCTGTTGTGGCGTCGGTCGATAGGACGGTTTCAACCAGGCTTGATAGAGGGCAAAAATGACGACCAGGGATATCCCCCAGCGAGCAAGAGGAGAAACATTAGAGCGAAAAATCGGCTGACGCACGTTCACGGCGCTTTTCGCCTGGGCGGCTCCCGGCAGAACAGACTTTTTGTCTCTTTTCCTTTTTGGAGCTACCATATCTTCTTGGGCCATTTCGATATTTTGTTCCGGCTGAATCCGTTCAGGAATTATATCCATGTGCCCAAGGCTTTTAACGGAACACTCAGGCTTCATAGGATCGACGTAACGATCTCCAAGAACGGCCTTCCCCAATCCGCCATCGTCTATCTGTGCCAAGTTACCCGTCGGTTCTGTCCGATCCGCCGATGTATGAGCGATAAACTCACGCAAACGCATGGCTGTGGACTCAGACAAGGTTGTAAATTCAAGCCCGACAGTTGGGGATATCCTCCAACGGACTGTCGCAATATCCACTATTAGAGGAGATTGCTGGTGGGGCAGGCGGACCATAAGCGCAAGCTGCGCGCCTCGAGGGGGGAGGGTTTCGCCCATGAACTTTAGTCCATTCAGCGAAATATCGAACACAACCCCTAATCCATCACGCGGTCCTTTCCACCACGGAGGTACGTTGATAGGCAACAAGGAACAGGGGAATGGGGTTGGGACCCGGACCCGTGAGTGTTGACGTAAGTCGGTGCCGATCTGTTGTTCTGTCACCGGTGACTCTTCTGCCATGGCCCTAGCCCGATGCGTCTTTTCCAGAGCTGACCGATCTGCCGTTTCACGCCCGTGCGGGCCTCGCCGAACACGAGGCCACATTTATGGTTTCGCACCCATCGAACTGATGCACGTTCGACGACGAAGGGGTCCACTTCCTCGGTTGGGAAGACGCACAGCCCCAGTTCGGTATCCATCGTGACGCCGGAGACATTCATCATTCGGCATCCTCGTGGGGAAAGGTACCTGAGTTTCCCTTCACCGGTCATCACCAGACGTCTGTTGGAAAAGTGACAACGAAACTGCATTGGTACGCGCAGGTGTCGGCGCTTGCTCATCCTCATTCCTCATACCCTTCAGCTGAACGGTTATGGGCTTCACCAAAGAGGGGCGCCGTTGCTTTCATGGTTGGACTATGCGCGGCATGTGTGTTCCTCTGGGCCTGGGTCTTTATCCTGGCGCGGTCTTCCTGACCACATTGATGGCCGAGGGGGCTATGTTAGGGTATGGGAAAAATTACCCAATTTCGTGCATAAGGCAAGCAAGAGACATGCCTTTTTAGCTTTGTGGAGGGCCGGTGATAAGCCTAGCAGGCTGTGGAAAAACCATTCCGGCAGAATGAAAATTAAATGGAATCGCTCATCTAGAACAACGGGAGAGCACTGAACAGGGTGTTTAAAAATGTCGCTCAGCAGGGCAGCAGAGAGCAAAGAGGCGAAGGCGCACGCTTCGTACGATAAGCTTCTGAGCAGTGTAAGATCGCCGTAGGCGGACTTTTCATCAGCCTGCAAGGGGACTTCGACACCATGATGAAGACAAGCGCATACTCCTGTCCAATTTCCGTACAAGATGTTTTTGAAACCATACGGTGATTAAGGTTCCCTGGCACGCGACCTCCTGACGTTGGAAGATTACGCCGAACCGCGACGCCTAACAGGCTCCAGAAAAACTATTTCGGTGCAGCAGAACTTCGATGGCCTGCATGTCCGAGACAAACCTGGTCTAACTGATTGATCTGGTCTGTTTCGTTTATCTGGTTGGTCTTGTTTGACCAAACACACGAGACAAACCAAATAACAGTCTTCTTCCGCTGGCGGAATTTTTCAACATCCTGCTACGGTTTCCGTTCCGCCGACAACGACAAAATATAGTAAACGAGCCCCCAGGCTTCTATGTCTTTTCCGGGGAACTGATTGGCGTAGGACGGCATCGGCGTTCCGTCGAGGCCGGTCATCATGCTGCGATACAGGTCGCGGGCTGTCGCCCCGTTCTTGAATGACGTCGGCACCGTCAAGTCTGCCGCTTTTATCCGCAATCCGCGAGCGTCCTTGAGATTGTCTTCCAACGACTCCTTTCCGTCCCCTTTGCCGTTCGGACCGTGGCAGTTCACGCACCCAT
>CAYNDW010000787.1:0-3395 GCA_964395375.1 uncultured Cytophagia bacterium | reverse complement strand
TCAAAATCAGCAGCGCCGTGACCAAAAGAAAAGTTATCGCGTTGCTGAGAATGATCGGCACGTCATTATTCAAAATGCCGTAAACGAGCCACAGTAAAGCGCCGCAACACAGCATGGCGGACGTGCCCAACGACAAATCCTTCGCGGATTTCGTTTTGAAGCTTTTGAGCACTTGCGGCACGAATGCGGTGGTGGTTAAAGTTGCAGCGGCCAAGCCGATAATTGTGATGAAATTCATTGACTCCCTTATCGAATAAAAAAGAATTGAACCACGGATGACGCGGATTTCACGGATTCTTTTCATGATCAAATCCGGGGCAATCCGTGTCATCCGTGGTTCTGTTTTATGGCAGCGCGAACGCAACGTACGCATCGCCTGCCGGCGAGTTCATCTTGCCGCCGCCGCACGCAATGACGACGTATTGTTTACCTTCGTATTCATACGTGCTCGGCGTGGCGTAGCCGCCGAACGGCAGTTGCGTTTCCCACAAAGTTTTGCCGTTGCTTTGATCAAACGCGCGGAACTTCGCGTCTTTCGAAGCGCCGATAAAGAGCAAGCCGGTCGCCGTCACCACCGGGCCGCCGTAATTCTCCGTGCCGGTTGGTTGCATGCCGCGCTGCTTCAACGCTTCAAACTCGCCGAGGGGAACTTGCCAAAGAATCTCGCCTTTGTTTAAATCAATCGCATTCAGCGTGCCCCACGGCGGCTGAATCGCGGGATAGCCTTCATGATCTAAAAAGCGATGATAGCCGGTGGACACGAACGGCACGATGGGCGCTTCGTTCGTGCTCGGCCGGCGGCTGTGCGGATCAAACGGCGGCGCATTCTTTTCATCAAACAAAAACGCGAGCAAGTTGTGCTTCTCTTCCTCACGCAAAAAATCATTCGACGGCATCGCGCCTTTGCCTTTGGTGATGATCTGCAAAACTTCTGCGCGCGATTTTTGACTCTTCAAGTTCGTCAACGATGGATAGATTTTTTGTTGATCGCCTTCGCGCTTGCCGCCGTGGCAACTTGCGCAATTCAACGCATAAACCACGCTGCCTTGGTCATACGGATTCTCCGAGCGCGCGAGTTCGATGTCGATCATCGTGAGAATCCACGGCATCTCGTTGGAGTTCACATACATGATGCCCGTGCGCGGATCAATGCCCGCGCCGCCCCATTCTGCGCCGCCGTCGAAGCCGGGGAAAATCATCGAGCCTTGTTTGCTCGGCGGAATGAATTGGCCCGCGCTGCGCACTTCCCGCAAACGCGCGAGCGCCGCGGCGTGCGCTTCGGGTGAAGTGTTCGTCACGTCTTCTTCTTTAAAAATTTGCCGCGCGAACGGCGGCGGTTTGAGCGGCAACGGCTGCGTGGGCCAGGTCTCCTCGCCTTCCAAATCCGAAGCGGGATACGGCTTCTCTTCAATCGGAAACAACGGCTCGCCGGTTTCGCGATTGAACACAAACACAAAGCCGGACTTCGTGACTTGCGCGACCGCATCGACTTTCTTTCCGTCGCGTTCGACCGTGATCAAATTCGGCGGCGCGGGCAGATCGCGATCCCACACGTCGTGATGCACGGTTTGATAATGCCACACGCGCTCGCCGGTTTCGGCTTTGAGCGCGAGCAAGCAATTCGCAAAAAGATTTTCGCCTTTGCGATTGCCGCCGTAAAAATCATACGCCGCGGAGCCGGTGGGAATAAACACAAGTCCGCGTTTGTGATCGAGGCTCATGCCGCTCCACGAATTGGCCGCGCCCGCAGTGGTTTTCCACGCCTCGGGCGGCCACGTGTCATAACCAAATTCGCCGGGCTGCGGAATCGTGCGAAAGACCCAACGCACTTTGCCGGTGCGCACATCGAACGCGCGAATGTGTCCGGGCGCGGAGACCGGGCCTTCGGAGAGGCGCGTGCCGATGATGATGAGGTCTTTATAAATCGCGCCGGGCGTGGTGGAAATCACAAACAGATCGCCCGCAACTTCGCCGCGAATGTCGAGGCCCTGATCCAAACGTGACTTCCCGCTATCGCCAAAGCTCGCGATGAGTTTGCCGGTCGCTGCTTCAAGCGCAAACATGTGCGCGCCCGCAGTGAAGAGAATGCGCTGGTCTTTGCCGGCATCATCTTGCCAATACGTGACGCCGCGCAAACGGCCTTGGATGTTCGCTTCTTCGGGGCGCGCGGCAAACGGATCGAACGTCCACGACGCCGCGCCCGTCGCCGCATTGAGCGCAAAAATTTTGGTGCGCGGCGAAGCGCCATAGAGCACGCCGTTCACGACGAGGGGATTGGTTTGCATTTCGCCGTGCTCGCCTTCGGGCAAATCGCCGGTGCGATAGGTCCACGCGACTTGCAATTGCGCGACGTTCTCTTTGTTGATTTGCGTGAGCGGAGAGTAATGCGTGCTCGCGGCATCGCCGAGATACACGCGCCATTCTTTCTTTGCGGCCGCGCCGTACATCCAGTCGCCGGATTTTTGGCACGCGCTAAAGATTAAAAGCAGGCATGCAACGAGGAAAGCGTAAATCTTTCGCTCCTCAAAAAAAATATTTTGCGCTACAATCTCGGGACGCGGCGCGGTCCGCTTGATCATAATGCTATCCTTTCCGGTTATGGAAAAACGTGATGGAAGAAAAGAAATCGCCTTCCCGAAGCTGTCATTCAGAAGGAATCTCTTTCAGCGCTGGAGAGCAATGCCAGTGCTTAAAAAGATTCCTCCTGAATGACACGATCTCAGGCGAGTTCCCAACGCATTCACTCTCGTTCCCAAACTCCGTTTGGGAACGCAATTGCTTTTGAAACTCCGTTTAGATTTTCATGCACACACGCAAGCGAGCTGATTGAAAAGAGAAACAGAGTTTCTCTAACAAGTGTGTTCCCAAACGGAGTTTGGGAACAAGAAGGAACAAAGGAGCAGCATGTTGTTTAACGCTGCAGCGTAATTCCCTTCAATTGATATACACCATTGACCGTCATCACGCAGCGATACGTGCCGTTCGGCATCGTGGGCGGCGCGGTAAACGTGACGTAGTGCGTTTCCGGGCCTGCTTTCACGTCGTTGAGAAGTTCGATGAAGCCTTGCCCTTTCAACTCCACGCGCAAGATCACGACCGAAGTTTGCTCCACGCGAAAACGGATGAGGGTCGATTCCTTGAAGGGGTTGGGCGAATTTTGCAGCAACTCAAAAAGCTGCGTGCTCGGTTCGAGCACACCGCCGGCGCCTGGCTCGATTTCCGTTGGCACCGGAAGTTTTTTCGTTGAGCACGCGAAGAGCAGGCTCGTAAGCATCGTGATGAGGATGAGCTTCAACATGTGCGTCGCTTTCTTCGCTGAGGCTTGTGGTATTCGTATCTAATGAGTTTTGACGATCAAGTTCGGTAATACACTGAGAGTCCTCCTCAGATTTGTA
>CAYNDW010000786.1:0-3401 GCA_964395375.1 uncultured Cytophagia bacterium | reverse complement strand
AGAAGATGCTTTCGAGCGTGAGAGGTTGAGAAGTTTGCGCGCAGGCGAGGGAAATGCTGATCATCAAAAGACCAACAACGAAGCTGCGATAACGTGACCACGATAGCGTCATTGCCAAACTCCTTTGCTTTTTGTGTGGGGGAAAAAGAAACAACGTTTGAGCAAGTCTCATGAAGGTGCAAGATCGGAAGGGGAAAAATTTGCAAAGACCTATGCTCCATCGAGGGTTGTATTACTAACTGCGATCTAACGTGTCATGCTGTAAGCCTCTTCTCGATTGCCGGAATCACTTCTGTTTCAGGAATAGATTCTTGCCCCGTGTTTGAAAATCAGCGCGGTGAACTTCGAGCTTTCCGAGAGGTCGACGAGATCAACCGGTTTGTCCAGCTTCATAAGCAAATCCCCATAAAAAGCGAAGAAGCGGCTCGGTTCAATGCCCAACACGCCGAGGTCTATGTCATTTGCCGTTTCTGGATTGCGCAACGAGGAGCCGAACAGGAAAAGTTCGCCGACTTCATATGCCGCGGCGCATTCGCGAATGAGGTTCAAGTCATGATCAAGGAGCATAGCGCTTCACGCAGTTGGCAGTGTTCTAAAATGACGGCCTAAACTTAGGCAACTTTTCTAGAAAGTCAAGTTGATCTTTGCATTGCCTAAAATGGTTTTGTATATTGCGCCCACGAATTTATATGCTTCCAACCAATCGAGGTACACGATGCCAGTGCTAAAAGTCAAAACGAAAAGCGCGCCTCGTTCCAAACGCCGTAAGCTTGTTTCCACCTCCAACGGCTTCGATGACAAAAAAATATTCGAACTGCTTGATTCCTATCGCAAGCTCGGCGAACTCCTCGAAGCGATTGTCGGGAGAGAGCGTTTATATCAGCCGGAGTTCATTAAAGGTTTGGAAGGGGCCTTGCGTGAGGTCGCTTCGAAAAAGACCACGGAGGTAAAATCCTTTGCCGATTTCATCTCCTAAAAGAAGCTTGGAAAAAACAAAAGCCTTTTCGAAAGACGTTAAGAAGCTATCTCGGCACGTCGCTGTTGCAGGATGGGAAGCCGCTCAAATCCTGCAAGAAAACGTTTTCTCTCCGAGATTGAATATCAAAAAACTCGAAGGCTTTGATCGCGCTTGGCGCGTTGTTGTGAAAAAAGATTATCGCCTCATTTATACTTTCAACGAAAGCACTATCTATTTGCTTCGTTTTGCTCATCGCAAGGAAGTTTATCGTCTCAATATGGATTTCTAGCCCCTTGCCACAACGATGAGACCAAACATGCGTAAATCTGTAAAGCACCAAGAGAGCCCGACGATGCAAGAAGTGCATCGTCTCCAAGAGGAGGTCGAGCGGCAATACGAGGAAAGCGGCTTGGCTTATCTTGATTGGCTGCAAGCAACGGAGCGCGATTTACAAAAGGAGCTTGCAGACGCGGGCTTTCGAGTGGTTACAAAAGAGGAAAGAACTTTCTTGCAACAAACCGTTCCGCTCTCAAAAAGGCCAACTCGACGCAGTAAAACTTCGGCTAAACGTTTTGTGTAAAAACGCAGCGCGAGCATCCCTGTGTGCAAACCAATGCAGGTAAGGATGCCTGCGCTACAAGAACTTCGCGCCCGCGCTCGTTTTCTAAAGCCAGCGATAAGACTGCCAATCCTCGATTATCAACACACGATCATCAATCCTCGATCTACAATCCTCAACCCTTTTCCACCTCCGTCTTCGCCCACTTCACCACCTCGAACGCCTCTTCGACTTCCGCTTGATGCGTGCGAAAACTCAGAATGCACACGCGAATCGCGAACTGGCCGCGCAGCATGGTGCTCGAAAGAAAAAGTTTGCCGCTTTTCACAATGGTCTCGAGCAAGCGGCGATTGAACGCCGCGATCTCGCCGCGCTGCGGGCGCGCGCGAAACGTGATCACCGAAAGCTCGGGCACGGAGAGGCATTCGAAACCCGGCTCCGCGAGAAAGCGTTCGTGCATCCACTCCGTCAAGCGCAGCTTCTCCGATAAGTTCTCGCGGAACGCGGGCACGCCGAAAAGTTTGAGCGGCAGCCACACTTGCAAGCCGCGAAACGAGCGCGAAAGCTCCGGCGAGTATTCCGAAAAATTCGTTTCGCCCTCGGGCGTGAATTGATCCTGCAAATAATCCGCGGTGAGCACGTGCGCGCGCCGCAGCCGTTCGCCCTCTTTCACCAGCAAGCTGCCGCAGCCATAGGGCACGAACAAGCCTTTGTGCGGATCGAGCACGATAGAATCCGAGCGCTCAATGCCGCGCAACTTGCGTTTGCCCTCCTCGCAGAGATTGAAGAATCCGCCATACGCGCCGTCGATATGATACCATAGCGAATACTTCTCGCTGAGATCGGCCAAGTCGTGCAATGGATCAATCGCGCCCGTGTTGGTCGTGCCCGCATTGCCGACGAGCATAAACGGCTGCAAGCCGTTTTTTAAATCCGCCTTGATCGCCAGCTCGAAATACTCCGGCACGGCGCGAAAGTAGTCATCCGTTTTAAGCACGCGAATGTTGCGTTCAGGAATGCCCGCGAGCATTGCGGCTTTCATCACACAATGATGCGTTTGATCGGAAAGGTAAAGTGTGCCGCGCGCAATGTTCTCGTTGAGAATATGTTTGCGTGCTGTGACCACGGCGCTGAAATTTGCGAGCGAGCCGCCGCTCGTCGTGATGCCGCGCGTCGTGTCTAACGGATAGCCCATGAACTCCGCGAACCATTCGAGCACGTTGGTTTCGAGCCGCGCGGCCGCGGGCGCGGCAAACCAAACGCCGATGTAACGATTCGTGGCCGCGGCGAGAAAGTCCGCAATGGCCGCGGGGAAAAGGCCCCCGCCCGGAATGTAACCGAGATACGCGGGATGCGCGGAGTTGATCGAGTTTGGGATCACGCGCTGCATGAGGAATTGTAGCAGCTCTTCGAACGAGGTTCCGTTCTGCGGCGCAGCCTCGCGCAAGCTGCGCGCAAGTTCGGCGGCTTGAGCGATGTTCGAGCGCGGCGCTTGCGGCAGATTTGTGATGTGATCCACCACTGCGGCCAAACACGCCTCGCCCATGCGCTGCATCGCCTCGGGCGAAAGTTCGAGATTGGGAGAGGTGAGCATGAGGTTGGGTTCAAATTTAGTTTCGGAATCGCATCTAGGTCTGTCATTCAGCAGGAATCTTTTTAAGCACTGGCCGCCCTCTCCAGCACATAAAAAGATTCTTACAGAATGACATCATTGGGAGGAGAACGTGCAATCTTGATCTTGCTCTGAATTGTAAGTACGAGCGCATCGTGATTTGCAAACAAACTAACAAACTCATTCGAAACTTGCAAGCCGCCGCGCCGCCGGATTGGGGAAACGGAAGCCACATCGTACCCCCCTGCTGATCCATGGGAAGACCGGGGGAG
>CAYNDW010000785.1:0-3403 GCA_964395375.1 uncultured Cytophagia bacterium | reverse complement strand
CAGGTCAAGCTTTGCGCCCGCCTTCAAACGCGGCATCACCGCGCCTTCCACATCAACCGGCAACATGCCGCGATCATTCAACAGCGCGAACGGTTGCTTCTCAACCACAGCGATCTGTATCGTCGAAGGAAAAGCCCGCGCCACACGCACTTCCATCACATACGGCATCGCGGCCACGCGCTCCTGCACCGAATCCAAATCCACGCCGAAGATGCGCCTGCCCAACAACGCCTGCGCCGCGGCGCGCACCTCGCTCTCGCTCGAATACTGGCAGCCCTCCACCTCCACATGCTGCACGCGAAACGCGCCGTCATTGCTCACCCACGCGCTCATGTGCAAACCGCCTAGCACGAGCGCCGTTGAAAACAAAAACGGCTTTGTGAGTTGTTTAATGTTCATAGTGCGTGTTCAATTTTATTTTTGTTCATCTCTGTCATTCAGAAAATTTTCTACTCGCTCCACACGCCGTCAAATAACGTGTCATTCAGAAGGAATCCTTTTAAGCACTCGACACACCGTCAAATAACGTGTCATTCAGGAGGAATCCTTTTAAGCACTCGACACACCTCCCAGTTTTCTAGCACTAATCATAAAGCAATGCAACCACCTCGCACCGCGCGCCTCCTCTCATTGTCATTCTGAAAGAACCTTCCCTCGTGCTCGGCACCCTTCAATGATCATGACTTTTTTTTTGTTGGGCCTGTGCTCCATCAACCGGTCATCTTCGTTTGCTCCTCTGACCGACTCTCTTCGAGCGAGGTGACTTAAAGCCTAGCTAGGCATCGTGTCATCTAAATTGTATTTTCAAACGACCGTTGTCCAATCTCGCACCGGCCGTTGGTCATCAACAAAACAGCTTGCACTCTCGAGGCCCCACGAGCCGTGCGCCCCTTCCTCTCTTTGTCATTCTGGAAGAACCTTCCCTCGCACTGGGAAGAAAGCCGAGCACGAGGGAAGTTCCTTTCAGAATGACAGTTCTAAAATGAGTGCCTTATCAATGCCCCACAAGGGAGCAGGGCTACGATTCATTCATCAGCATCAAACACGCCTCCACAATCTCTCCTGCCGCATTCGGCCTCGCCAGCATTCGCGCCGCCTCCGCCATCCGCGCGCGCGCGCTCGCATCAATCGCCAGCGTGCGCATCGCCTCAAACAAATTCTCCGAACTCAATTCTTTTTCAACCAACAAACGCGCCGCCCCCGTTTTCTCCAACGCCCGCGCATTGAACGTCTGATGATCCGCAGTCGCAAACGGAAACGGAATCAAAATCGACGGCAAGCCGCAGAGCAACAATTCAAAGATCGTCGAAGCGCCCGCGCGGCACACCACGAAATCCGCCAGCGCATAAGCCAAATTCATATCGTCGAGATAGGGCACTGCAACCACACGCGCTTCTTGCTTCACATGCGCCGAAATCTTTTCAAAGTGCGTCGGCCCCGTGCCCCACAAAATTTGCAGCGCCTCGATTTTCATCAAACGCGGCAGCAATTCGAGTATCAACTCATTGATGCGCCGCGCGCCCTGACTCCCGCCGAACACGAGTAGCGTCGTCTTGTTCGCCTCTAAACTCCATTTGCGCGCCGCTGCCTCGCGCTGCGCCCTCGTGCGCTCTTGCAAATTCGCGCGCACCGGATTTCCGACCACGTGTATATTCTTCTGTCGCGCAAAAAACTTTCGTGTTTCCTCAAAACTCAAGAACACCGCATCCGCGCGATTGCCCAATTGCCGATTCACCAACCCCGGAAAATTGTTCTGCTCTTGAATCACAAACCTTCTGCGCGTGAGCCATGCCGCCAGCAACGCCGGCCCGCTCACATAACCGCCCGTGCCAATAATCAAATCCTGCTTGAACTCGCGAAAGAGCTTCAAGCATCGCAACACGCTTTGCAGCAATCGTATCGGCACGAGGAGATTACTCAACGCGAGCTTGCGCAACAATCCGCGCACCGGCACGAGTTCCAAACGATAACCCAACTTAGGAACCACGCGCGCTTCCAAGCCTTGCGCCGTGCCAATGAACATGAACTCGCAATTCGCAACTCTCTTCGCAAACGCCTCGGCAATCGCAATCGCCGGATAAAGATGCCCGCCTGTCCCTCCGCCCGCGAACACGACACGAAGCGCAGCCACCTTATCAATTCCCCCCTTGAGGGGGGCCAGGGGGGTGTCGCGCGTAACCTCATGCTTCACATTCATCGTTCCGCGTTTGTTTATCATCTATTGCGGAAACGTTGAGCTGACACGCTCACCTTCGATTGTCATTCTGGAAGAACCTTCCCTCGCACTCGGCACCAACCTCATGCTTAGAGTTGTTCCAAGCGCTAGGGAAGTTTCTTACAGAATGACAAGTTAGATGGTCGTCAAACAAAAACTCAACGCATCAGCAACTCTTCTCCACAATCGTCTTGCCAGCCATCGTTTTGCTTACCTCATCTCTTCCGATCACGATACCACTTCGTCCTCGCCAGCGGAATTTTCGTGACTCCGTTCGCCTTCTTCAGTTGAACACTTTGCGAGATGTTGAGCAACACGCCAATTGCTGCGAGATGCACAATCAACGACGAGCCGCCATAACTCACGAACGGCAGCGGAATGCCCGTGGTCGGCAACAAGTTCGTGACCACCGCGATATTCACGAACGCGCTCAAGCCAATCGCGAGCGTAATGCCGAACGCCGCCAATCTTCCGCCCTGATCCGGCGCGGCCTGCGCGATGCGAAAGCCTCGCCACAGAATGATGAAGAAGAGCAGCAACACGCCGAGCGTGCCGATCAGACCCATCTCCTCGCCGATGATCGAGAGAATAAAATCGGTGTGCGGATCAGGCAAGAACAGCAGCTTCTGCTTGCTCTTGCCCAATCCCATGCCGAGCAAGCCGCCATCACCCAAGCCAATCAAAGATTGCTTGACTTGCCATCCCGGCTCGGCCGCACCGAAAACTGAAGCGAGAAACGATTCGACGCGCTCGCGTTGATAATCGACGCGGAGCAGCAATGCAATTCCAGCAAGCCCGGCGGTGGAAACCAATGCGAAGAGATGCTGCAATTTCGCGCCGTGCAAAAAGAGCATAAAGAAACCGACGGCCGAGATGATGATTGCCGTGCCCATATCGGGTTCGAGAATCACCGCGAGCGCAATCGCTCCGATGAGCACGAGTTGCGGCAGCAAGCCGTCCACAAAATTTTTCACATCGATCTGCGGCTTCGCCAGATTCGCCGCGAGATAAAAGATCAAACAAAACTTTGCCAGCTCCGAAGGCTGCACTTGTATCGGCCCAAGCACGAGCCAGCGATGCGAGCCGCGAATCGCCATACTGTCCGGCAAGAACAGCAGCACGATGAGCATGAGCAACGCGGCCACATAGAACAACGGCGCGCGCGCTAAAACCTCGTGATAATCAATA
>CAYNDW010000784.1:0-3410 GCA_964395375.1 uncultured Cytophagia bacterium | reverse complement strand
GTGTTCGGTTGTCATCCCAGTACGAGGGAAGGTTCTTACAGAATGACAAATCTAGGGAAAATTACAAACCAATCCGCATGATCATAGAGGAGTAACTCAAAACGCAAACACTCAATTCAAATACACCAACACATACAACACCGGCCAGATGCCGACGACGAAGAACCAATACGTGAGGCACAAAGTGAGGCCGCGTAAGTTTTGCGGCGAATAATAGCCGCGCATGGCCCGCGACCCGACGAAAGTCATAACGATTACCGCCGCGAGAACGTGCAGCGCATGCGCTCCGATCAACGCGTAAAACATCCCGCCATAAATACTCGAATTGACCGTCAACCCGAATTGCACGAGGCGCACCCACTCGAATCCTTGCACGCTAAGAAACACGAGGCCGCATGCGAGCGTGGCAGTGAGCCAAGCCGTGAGCGCTTTCATTTCGTTCGCGCGAACCGCGCGCAACGCGCGTTGCATCGTGAATGCGCTCGCAAGCAGAATGAGCGTATTCAAACCCGTGACGGCCACGGGCAAGCGCGGTTGCTCGAGCGGCGGCCAAGCCGCGCTGCCGGCGCGCAAGATGAGGAACGCGCTGATCAACCCCGCGAAGAACATCACTTCGGTGCCGAGAAAAATCAGGAGACCCAAAAAGCCGCGGTCAACGGGGAACGCTTCACGTAACGGCGAAGCACGAAGACTTTCCGCGTGTTTGTGTTTCACCGCAAAGGCAGAACCGCGCGTCAAAGTTTGTTCAAGCGTCATTGTACTTTCCATCTTTTCAGGTCTCCAAAATTGTGCTGCATGAGCTTTACGGTCTGCTCAGAACTGATATTGCTTCGGAGTTGATTCGCAATGCCCTGCTTGCGCTGTCATCCTGAAGGAACTTCCCTAACGCTCGGGTTTCATCCCGGCGCGAGGGAAGGTTCTTTCAGAATGACAATTCGAGGGGAATTGCAAACCACCGCAACGAGCAGAGTAAAGCCATAGCTCAGTCAATGCCTTCAACGATTGTATACGACGTCCGGAATAAGCGCGACGACCATAATGATGAACAACACCACAGGCACGAGCGCGATGGCGTGAATCCACCGCGACTCAAAGCGCAGGTGCATGAAATGGACGGCAACCAAAAACGCTTTAACGAGCGCGACGGTGAAAATCAATGTCACGGTGACGGTTTGCGAGAAGGGCAAATAAACCGCGAGCAAACTGATGACGAGCAAAAAAACGAGCCAAGCCCACACGGCGATATAGTTCGAACGAGCATGTGTTCGGGACATGAGGCGCTCCTGTTAGCGTGTTTATGTCATTCAGGAGGAATCTTTTTAAGCGCTGGAGTTGTTCCCCAGAACCGAAAAAGATTCCTGCTGAATGACAGTTTTAGAGAAGAGTTCTAGAATGCGATGCCGCTCAATACGACAGATACAGCAACGGGAAAAGAAAAATCCAAACCACGTCCACGAAGTGCCAATACAGGCCGGAGTATTCGACGCGCTGCTGCACGTTAGGCCAGAGATTGCCGCGCACGGCCATGATGAAGAGCACGAGATTCGCGACAATGCCGGCGAACACGTGTAAACCGTGCAAGCCCGTCATCGTGTAATAAAACGCCCAAAACGTCCCGGCCAGCGGCGTGAAGCCCTTTGCGATTTCGCCGGAATACTCGACCGCTTTGAAGCACATGAACAACAAGCCCAACGCTACGGTAAGGCCGAGATACAACTTCGCGCGCGAGCGATTCTCGTCTTCAATCGCCGCGTGCGCGAGCACCATCGTCAAGCTGCTCGTCAACAGTACGAAGGTGTTGATCGCGCCGATGGTGGAGTTAATGTGATGCCCTATCTCCGACCACGCGCCCGCGCTGGCCCAACGATAGAGCAAGTACGAACCGATCAACCCGCCGAATACCATAATCTCCGAAGCGAGAAACCACCAGATCCCCATTCTTCCCCGCGCGAACACGGGTTCGTGTTCATGCTGATAGCTTTGTGTTGCAGCCATGCTGCTCATTTAAAGCTCCTCGTTTGTTTTGATCTTCAAGTTTGGCAAAAGCATTTCAAAGTAATTGCTCTGCGCGAAATAGAGATTACGCTTTCCCTCCTCGCATGTCATTCAGAAAGAATCTTTTTACGCGCTGGAGATACTGCCAGTGCTCAAAAAGATTCCTCCTGAATGACAGGTTAGATAGAAAAGTTGTAGCCTGATTACGCCGGCAGATTCTGCGGCGCCCAATCGTCTTGCATATGGGGCGCGCTGTAAACATACGGGCCGTGATAAACCTCGGGCAGCGTTTCAAAATTGCCGTGCGGCGGCGGCGAAGGCGCGGCCCATTCCAGCGTATTGGCCTGCCACGGGTTGTTGCCCGCGAGTTTGCCTTTGAACATGCTCCAAAAGAAATTGACGATAAAAGGAATCTGGCCGAGGAAGAGAATGATCGCGGCGATGGTGATGAACTCGTTCATGGGCTGATGCGGCTTGAGAAAATCATATTGCGTGGGATCGTAGATGCGCCGCATTTGCCCGCCGAGGCCAACCACGAACATGGGAACGAACACGAAGTTGAAGCCGAGCAGCGTGAACCAGAAATGAATTTTGCCGAGCGGCTCGTTGAGCATGCGCCCGAACATTTTGGGATACCAAAAATAAAGTCCGGCAAAGCCGCCGAAGATCACCGCGGAGAAGAGCGTGAAGTGAAAGTGCGCGACCACGAATGCGGTATCGTGCAAGTAAATATCCGTGGGCGCGGACCCGAGAAAGATGCCGGTGACCCCGCCGACAATGAACACCGCGAGCGTGCCCACGGCAAACAGCATGGGCGTGGCAAAACGGATCGCGCCTTTCCAAATCGTGGCGATCATCGAGAGCACGATGAGCGTGAACGGCACCGAAATCAAAATCGTGGTGATGCTGAACGGCATCGCGAGTTTGAAATTCATGCCGCTCGTAAACATGTGATGCGCCCACACGAGAAAGCTCAGAGCCGCGGCGACTATCGTAGAATACACAATTGGGCGATAACCGAAGATGGGCTTGCGCGCGAACACCGGCATGATTTCAAGGATTGCGCCGATGCCCGGCAGGAGCACAACATAAACTTCGGGATGGCCGAAGAACCAAAAGAGATGCTGCCACAACAATGGATCGCCGCCTTGCGCTGGCGAGAAAAAGCCCGTGCCCACAGTTTGATCGAGCAAGAGCAGCACCGCGCCCGCAATCAACGGACCGACGGAGAGCATGAAAATAATCGCCGCGAGATTTTGCATCCACACCATTAACGGCAAGCGGAAGAGCGACATGCCCGGCGCGCGCATCGTGATGGTCGTGGTGAGAAAATTCACGCCGCCCATGAGGAACGAAGTGAACTCCAGCGCGAGACCGAGTATCCACAACGTTTGTCCCCAATTCACGCCGGAGTA
>CAYNDW010000783.1:0-3413 GCA_964395375.1 uncultured Cytophagia bacterium | reverse complement strand
ACTTATTTGGCAATGAATGTGGGTTCGGAGTTGTGCTGAATCTATTGCGATCTGCCACGGCTTGGCCGTGGCATTGGTTTTTGAATAAAGCACAAGCCACGGCCAAGCCGTGGCTGAACATTTTTCAACATGCGCTTCACGATTCCTCTCGACCTATTGATCTCAAGGAGAACACGGTTGCAACGGAATATTTTTTCGACCAGCTTCTATCTGCCGTTCGTGCTCGCGGCTGCGCTTTCGGCGCAGAATGAGCTTGCTAAAATTTATCGCAGCGCGAACGTTGCCGGCGGCGAGACTCAATCTGCTTCGCTTGCGCGCAGCGTCATTCCCTTGCACGGCGCGTGGGAGGCGCAGGCACAATCCCCCAAACTTGATGAACAAGTCGCGGTTCCCGGCGCGTATTATTTCGAAGGCGAAGTTAAATTCGAGCGCAAATTTCAAATCGCGGATTCGTTGCGCCACCGCACGTTACGCTTGCACGCGTTTGGTATCAACAACGAAGCGCGTATTGCGATCAATAATGAAATCGCGGCCACGCACCTCGGCGGCTATACGCACTTCACGGTGGACTTGAATAGCGACGTGTTGCGCTACGGCCAAGAGAACACGATCAGCATCACGGTTGATAATCGCCTCACGCCGCTGCACACGTTTCCTCCTAAGCATCGCCCGATGGGAGGGCGGAATGCCGGCGGCGTGTTGCGCGAAATCTACATCGAAGTCTTACCGCAAATGGCAATCGACAATTTTACGGCGCGTTCGACCATCACGAAGGGCGCGGCGCAAATTGCATTGCAGGCGCAAATTCGCAGCAGCCGCAACCTCGCGCCGGAGAGTTTGAACGGCCTGATTGCGGAATTGGAAATATTGGACGACGCGCGGCAAATTAAAGTCGCAGCCTCGACTCCAACAGCGCTCTCGTTATGGCGAGAGTTTCGCCACGAGCTTGCGCTCAATTGTAATCTGCCCAACGCGAGTTTGTGGTCCCCGGAAACGCCGACGCTGTATCAGCTTCGCCTTGTGCTCACGCAAAACAAAAAAGTCGTCGATGAAGTTTGGCAGGAGACCGGCTTTCGGCAAATCGAATTTTCCGGTCGAGAACTGCGCCTCAACGGCGCGCCGCTCGCATTGCGCGGAATCGATTGGTATGAAGACTACGGGCAACAATCCGCCTTGCTCGATACCACGGCGTTAAGGCAACTCGTGGCAACGTTGCAGCAACTAGGCGTCAATGCGCTACGCGTCGTGGGACATCAACCGCATCCGCTTTTGCCCGCGCTGTGCGATCGCGCCGGCATTTTTTTGTTGGAAGAAATGCCGCTCTATTATTTGACTGATGCGCACTTTCAACACGCGCGCTTTGCTCCGATTGCGCAACTCCTAGCGCGCGAAATGCAGCAGCGTGATCGCCATCATCCCAGTGTGCTCGCATGGGGGCTGGGCGTGAATAACGCGCCGTTAAGCGAAGGCGCACAGCGAGAAGTCGCCGCGCTGGTCGGCGCGATGCGGCAGAATGATGAGCGTCCGCTTTATGTGGTCACGCCGCCGGAATGGCAAAGCCTATGGTCGGCGCACGTGGATTTCATGCTCATGGAATGGCGCGCAGTCGTAAATATTGAGATGCTCTCCGCTAGACTCAATGGCTCAAACAAACTTATCGTTCCCGTGCTTGGCCATTACCTAAGCACGCTTGAGGCCGGCAGCGGCGCACGTCTCGAACCTGCGCGCGCGGAAGAGTTGCAGGCCGAATACTTTAATCGCGTGTTGCCCGCGCTCAAAATTTCGCATGCCGCTTCGGGTTATTTCGTGCATGCGTTACAAGATTGGCAAGCGCCGATGCCGCTCCTTGCGCTCGGCCCGCCGCTCGAAGAAACGCCGCATACGTTGGGCGCCGCGCAAGCGAAAGATTGGGGAAAGTTTTTTTGGACTCCCGGCTCACGCACGCATTCCTACGGTTTGCTTGATGCAAGCGGACAGCGTCGGTTGGCGTTTCAAATTGTGCAAACGCTTAATCGCGGCGATAGCAGCCCGACGTTTGTTGCGCGCCGCCTCGCGGTGGCGCCGCCCGGCACGTTCCAAGTGGTGGGCATTGCGCTCATTCTCCTCTTTCTCTTTTTCTTGCAACGTGACCGCCGCCTCTTGAGCAATCTCAAGCGCGTGCTCGCGCATCCGCACGGCTTCTTTCTCGATCTCTATGAGAATCGCAAAGTCGCGCCGTTTCTCACGCTCATGTTGGGCTTGACCGAGAGCTGCATTCTCGCGGCGCTGCTCGCGCAATTCGGCTATGCTTTCCGCCAAAGCTTGATCTTCGATCAGTTGCTCAATTTGCTGGTTGACGACGCCGCGTGGAAAGCGATTGCCATCTGGCTCATTTGGAATCCCGGCTGGTTTATCTTTTGGGGCACGCTCTTCACATTCTGCGCGGGCATTGCGTTGGCGCTGTTCTTTCGCATACTCGGGCTCTTCTTCGGCAGCGGCGTGCCGCTCACGCAATATGTCGCTGCGGTCTATTGGGCCTGGGCCAACGTGCTCTTCTTAGGTTTGCTCACGCCGGTTTTTCATCGACTCTTGTTGAATGAAAGCCTCTTCGGCCCGCTCACGATTATCATCGCTTTGGTGGTGCTTTGGCAATGGGGTCGCATGTTTCGCGCGTTTCACGTGCTTTACATGGTGAGTTACTTCCGGGCCTTCGTGGTGTTCTTGTTCGTTTTGGGCGGCTTGCTCACCACGCTCGTGCTGTATCTTGATCGCTCGCGCGCGCTGTTTCAATATCTGCCGTATTATGTCGCCCTATGGAAAGACGCGGCGGGCGGAATGTAACGCCTCGACCTAACGAGCCCCTTGCAACAAGCTGCAACGTTATTGGGCGTTTTGGTTCTGGAAAATCCTCTTGCATTTCTTTGCCTCCGCGCCTACATTGCGCCCGCTTTGTTGTAAAAAAAACGATAAGTTTCTCTCGTGATCGCAGAGCACTCTTTCCTAATAAGCGCCTCGGTTTTGCTTGAAGAGATTCCCACTGCATGACACGATGAGAAAAATTTCAGAGAGTAGCCGTTACAGGGAGAGTGTGTTTATCGGTTCGATCATCTTGCCGACATTGCCTTCGCGAAAGCCCTCGCGTCATCGAGTTATCTCCCGACATTATTTGCTCATCGTCTTTTGCGCTCATAACGCAGATTTCCCGTCTGCAGGCAGAGATGCGCGCGCTACGTTAGTGGCGCACGTGCCAATCTCGCGTCCTCTCACAACTCGGAGTCAAAGTGTACCTCGCCAAGCTTGAAATCTTCGGCTTCAAATCTTTCGCGCGTAAAACCGCGTTTAAATTTCACAACGGCCTCACCGGCATCGTCGGCCCGAACGGTTGCGGCAAGAGCAACATCGTGGACGCGCTGCGTTGGGTGCTCGGCGAGCAA
>CAYNDW010000782.1:0-3440 GCA_964395375.1 uncultured Cytophagia bacterium | reverse complement strand
GCCAGCCTGGGGCGCCACTGACAGCGGTCTCACTGCGTCGACTGGTGCGACGATCGTAGGACGCGTGATCTTCCGAGGCGCAGTCCCTCCGCCGGAAGTTGTCCCAGTCACACGAAACCCTGAGACCTGCGGCGAGTCACAGTCCATTCAGACAACGATCGTGGACCCAGCGTCCGGCGGCGTGAAAGATACGGTTGTGAGCCTGGTGCTGCGCGAAGGGCCTGTCATGCCAGCCCCCGACCAGCCCTCGACCATTCCCACGGTTACGAACAGGGCTTGCGCCTTCCATCCACGAGTCGGGATGGCGAAGGCGGGCGATCTTCTTGAGACAAGAAACGAAGACCCGGTGATGCACAACACCCACATCTTTGCGGACAACAGGACATTCTTGAACGTGGCCCTCGTCGCCGGAGGAAAACCGGTACAGAAGAAGGTGAGGAGTCTGGGACTGATGAAGCTGACATGCGATGCGCATCCGTTCATGCATGGCTTTGTCATGGTGAGCGATCACGACTTCGTCGCGACCACCGATGCTCTTGGGCGATTCTCGATCGCTGGCGTTCCACCAGGAAAGTATGAGATCAGTCTCTGGCACGAAAGGCTGGGATCGCTCAAAAAGCAAGTCACCGTTCCGCCGCAGGGCGAGTTGTCCGTTACTCTCCAATACCCATAGGAGCCGTATCTGCATTATTCATGAACACGGCTGCCGCAATCGCTGTTCCGTTGTGTGAAGCGTCATTCGTGAAGCGTGAAGCGCAGGATGCGGGACTCGGACAGGGTGACGCGTCCGAATCCGGAACGCACGACGCTTCACGAGATACGCTTCACGAGGAACGGGCATTCACGACGAACTAGGCCGACATTGATGGCCTCTATCTGGACAAGGCTCATGCGCATATGGGCGGGGAATCTGCGGATCCGGCTGACGGTCGGGCTTTGTGCCTTCATCTTGCTGACCATCGGTGGCGGTTCTGCGTGGACCGTCAGCCAGCAGACGCAGTTTCTCCAGCAGACAGCGGAAGATCAGATGCGCGAGATCGGTCGCGCGTTTGCTGTGAGCGGAGCGGCAGCGATCTTAGAAAACCTGTTTCGTTTTCAGGAGGCGTTGTCGGTCTATCAGAACAATCCAGACATTCGGGAGCTGGAGGTGGTCGACTCTGACAATCTCATTGTTGCAGCCAAACATCCTGAACGGATCGGAACCGTGCTGGGCGACCCTCTCTGGGAGACGCTAAAACAATCCGGCATTGAACAGCTCAATGCCTTCACCGACCGGGCCGGAGAACCGGCCCTGGTCTTTGTGGAGCCATTGTACAATGGGCGGGAAGTTGCCGCCTGGATTCGTATCGAATATTCCCTGGCTCGGATTCAACATGAAATCACGCTGGCCATGTGGCGCACGATCGCTATAACGGCGGCTGCGATCCTGATCGGCTTCTTTGTGATTCGGTTTGTCATGATGAAGGTGGGAACTGCCTTCAATTCCATTCTGGTGCAACTGGAAGAAGCCTTCTCATCCTTCGATCTTTCCGGTGATGTGGTGCTCTTCCAAGGGAGCGATGAGAAGGTGAACAAGGCGAAGCGCCGACCCGATCAAGGGGAATTCGAACAAACCGTGACTGCGACTCAGGTGACGGTTGGACTTATTAAAGCCCAGTCCAGTGAGCTGCTCCAGATGAACGTCTCCCTCGATGAAAAAGTGCGTCAGCGGACGGCTGAATTAGATGAGGCGCGAGATTTGGCGTTGGCAGCAGTCAAAACCAAGTCGGCTTTTCTGGCGACCATGAGCCACGAGATTCGGACCCCCATGAACGGGGTCATTGGCATGACCGGCCTTCTGCTGGAGACCGATCTCACGCCCGAGCAGAGGGAATATGCCGAGACGGTCCGCAGCAGCGGTGAGCACCTGCTCATGATCATCAACGACATCCTTGATTTTTCAAAAATCGAAGCCGGTAAGATGTCCTTGGAAATCATCGACTTTGACCTGCGCACCGCGGTCGACGAAACACTGGATCTGGTGGCCAAGCTTGCAGCCGACAAGGGGGTGAACCTGGCCTGCTTGGTCCATGCGAATGTCCCCTCAGCCCTCCGGGGCGATCCCGGTCGATTGCGTCAGATTCTGCTGAACCTTCTATCGAATGCTCTCAAGTTTACCGCCCAGGGCGAAGTCACGCTCGCGGTGTCGTTATTGGGTGGCAACGATACCACGGCTACGGTACGGTTCGAGGTTCAAGACAGCGGCATTGGCCTGTCCCCGGAGGCGCAAGGGCGCCTGTTTCAGTCCTTCAGCCAAGCCGACGACTCGACCACGCGCAACTACGGTGGCACCGGGTTGGGGCTCGCCATCTGTAAACAGCTCACGGAACTGATGGGGGGTCAGATCGGAGTGGAGAGCCAAGTGGGCGCGGGGAGCACGTTCTGGTTCACGGTGGCCTTGGCCGCCCAGCCGCCCGGAGCGCAGGTGGACGATCGGGTCACGCAGGATTTGCGCGGACGCGAGCTCTGTATCGTGGATGACCATGCCTCCATCCGGCGTATTCTGGAAGCCTTTGCGACGAAATGGGGGCTCCGGTGCCGGTCGGCCTCAGATGGCCCGCAGGCCTTGGCGAGTTTACGCGACGCGGCGGCAGCGGGGGCGGCCTGTTCGTTCGCAGTCATCAACATGCAGATGCCCGGGATGGACGGCCTGACCCTGGCCCGGGCGATCAAGGCCGATCCGGCGCTGGCCTCTACCAGGCTCATTCTCTTGACATCCCAGGGGCAGCGGGGCGATGCCCAGGCGGCGAAGGCAGCGGGCTATGCCGCCTACCTGACCAAGCCGGTCCATGAGGCGCACCTCTATGAGTGCCTCCTTGCCGTGGCGGCGCCGACGGCGTCTGCCGCGTCGGCCTCGTTGGTTACGCGCCACAGTTTGGCTGAGGCCAAAACCCAAGGCGCCATCAAGATTTTGCTCGCCGAGGATAATGTCATCAACCAAAAGGTGGCGACCCGAATGCTGGAAAAATTGGGGTATCGGGTGGATGTGGCGGCCAATGGGAAAGAGGCGATCGAGGCGCTGGGACGGATTCACTATGCCGCGGTTCTCATGGATGGCCAGATGCCGGAGATGGATGGCTTCGCCGCAACGGCGGAAATACGAAAACGTGAAGCGTTAAGCGTGAAGCGTGAAGCGCAGGAGGAGATCCACAAAACATGTGACGTGTTAGGCGTGAAACGTCACACATCCGACTCCGGAACGAAATACGCTTCACGATCGACGATTCACGCAGCGGACGCTTCACGCTTCACGCATGACGCGTCGCCCCAGCGCATTCCGATCATTGCCATGACAGCCAACGCGCAACCGGAAGATCGAGCCCGGTGTCTCGAAGCCGGCATGGACGACTACATCAGTAAGCCTGTGCAATCCAAAGTCTTAGCCGAGGTGCTCGCGCGCT
>CAYNDW010000781.1:1995-3449 GCA_964395375.1 uncultured Cytophagia bacterium | reverse complement strand
TGTGCATCAAAGGCTATAGCTTGCCCGGCATTTTGTATGGCGCGGATCGTTTGATCAAACCGCAGATTCGCGCGAACGGCAAGCTGCGCGACGCTTCGTGGGACGAGGCGCTCGACCTCATCGCGAATCGTTTCAAAGAAACGCTCGCGCAACATGGCCCCGAGGCCGTTGCGATTTATGGCTCCGGCCAATGGACCGTGACCGATGGTTATGCCGCGAGCAAATGGTTTCGCGCAGGCATGGGTTCGAACAATGTCGAAGCCAACGCGCGCTTGTGCATGGCGAGCGCAGTCACGGGCTTCATGAGCACGTTCGGCATGGATGAGCCGATGGGCTGCTATGATGATTTCGAAAAGGCCGATGCGTTCGTGCTCTGGGGCAACAACATGGCGGAGATGCATCCCGTGTTGTTCTCTCGAATCCTCGAACGCAAACGCACGGCCTCGTGGGTGCGCATCGTCGATATTGCCACGCGGCAAACGCCGACCACGGAGTTCGCGGATATGTATGTGCCGATGAAGCCGAACAGCGATCTTGCGCTTGCGAATGCGATTGCCTATGTCATCGTCAACACCGGCCGCTACAACGAGAAGTTTATCAACAGCCACACGCTGTTCAAACGCGGCAAGACCAACATCGGCTATGGCCTCGAAGACAATTTCTCATTTGCGGATGAAGCGCAGCCCATGACGTTCGAGGAGTACAAAACTTTCCTCGCGGATTATTCCCCCGAAAAAGTTGAGAGCCTCGTCGGCACGCCCGCGGCGAAGATTCGGCAACTCGCGGAGATTTACGCGGACAAATTCACGAAGGTCGTTTCGCTGTGGTGCATGGGCATGAACCAACACACGCGCGGCACGTGGATCAACAATCTCGTTTATAATTTGCATCTGCTCACCGGAAAAATTTGCGAGCCGGGCAACAATCCGCTTTCGCTCACGGGACAGCCGAGCGCGTGCGGCACGGTGCGCGAAGTGGGCACGCTCGCGCATCGTTTGCCCGCGGATATGGTCGTGATGAATCCCGAGCATCGTGCTCTCGCGGCGAAGCTTTGGAACGTGCCCGTGGAAAAAATCAATGCGAAGCCGGGCTATAACACGGTCGAGATGTTTCGCGCGCTCGATCGCGGCGACATCAAAACCATGTGGATTCAAGTGACGAACCCGATGGTGACGATGCCGAACCTCAGTCGTTATCGTGCCGGCGCGGAGAAAGAAGATCGTTTCGTCATCGTTTCCGAAATTTATCCCACGCCCACGACGGAGATTGCGGATGTGATTTTGCCCTCGGCCATGTGGGTCGAACGTGCGGGCGTGTTTGGTAACACCGAGCGCCGCACGCAGCAATGGAACAAAATGGTCGAGCCACCGGGAGAAGCGAAGGCGGACAATTGGCAAATCGTGGAAGTCGCGAAGCGCATGCGCAAGGAGTCTGATGGTGCGTGTGAAGGGTTT
>CAYNDW010000781.1:0-1985 GCA_964395375.1 uncultured Cytophagia bacterium | reverse complement strand
TGCGCAAAGCGAAGCGCATGGGCCATGGCGCTCTTTTCAACTTCGCTTCCACGGATCTCGACCAAGAGTTGTTCAATGAATATCGCCAATTCACGCTCGGGCACGGACATGATCTCGCGCCATATGAGGCGTATCAACAAGCGCGCGGTTTGCGTTGGCCTGTGGTGAATGGCAAAGAAACGCCGTGGCGTTACACGGAGCGGTTTGACGCCTATGTGGAAAAGGGTGCGGGCATTGCGTTTTATGGCAATCACGCCAACGGCGACAACGCTCTGATTTGGGCGAGACCGTTTGAGCCCGCGCCCGAAGTGCCGGACAATGATTTTCCGTTGTGGCTATGCACGGGCCGCGTGCTCGAACATTGGCACACCGGCACGATGACGCGCCGCGTGCCGCAACTGCATCGCGCCATGCCCGAAGCGTATCTCGAAATGAATCCCACGGACGCGGCGGAGATGGGCATTCAAAACGGCGAGCGCGTGCGCGTGGTGTCGCGCCGCGGCAAGATCGAATTGAAAGTCGTGCTCAACGGCAAAGGCCGGCCCGAGCGCGGCAATGTGTTCGTGCCGTTCTTTGATGAAAGCCTTCTCATCAATGAACTCACGCTCGATGCCTATTGCCCGATCTCGAAGCAGCCGGATTATAAAAAGTGTGCCGTCAAAGTGGAGAAGATAAGGAGCCAAAACGGATAACGAGGCAAGGAGAAGGAGTCAAAAGGGAGAAGGAGACAAAGAGTCAACGCAAAGATTTTCCTCCAACGGATAAAAGCTGCCAACCGATGGCAGGCAGTCCGTTGGCAGCTTTTGTCCGTTGGATTTTTGTTTAGATCCGGCTCTTGTAATCGAATCAAAATAATCGCATCGGCTTCAAACTTTAATCCCAATTATTGCACAACATATGAAAGCCAAATTCGCCATCATCCTGTCGTGCCTGAGCGCGCTTGCCGCGGCCCTCGCTTTTGTCGCCTGCGGCGAGAACGCCGAAAGCTCGGCCTACCCCGAATATCGCCGCGCGGATTTGCGCATGTATGAAGGAGCGCCGCCGGTGATGCCGCATGCCGTGCGCAACCGCGATTGTCTTGATTGCCACGCCGCTGGTATGATCACCGAAGGCAAAAAGGCTCCGATCACGCCGCATCCGCAGTTTGCCAATTGCCAGCAATGCCACGTGCCGCAGCAAAACGTCGCGCCTTTCCGCGAGAATGAGTTCAAGCGTGCGATCAAAGCTGCGGCGCTGCCCAAAGCGAATCCTTCCGGCCCGCCGCTCATTCCGCATCGCGTGTTCATGCGCGAGAATTGTCTCGTATGCCATAACGATCCGGCCCGCAAAGAAGTGGTGCAAACCACGCATCCCGCGCGCGCCAATTGCCGGCAATGTCACGTCGCGCAAAACGGCGGAGTGGAGTTGTTTCGGGAGAATGAAAGGATGGCGGATCCGTTTGCGCGAGGCCGATAAAAAAACGATAGCGGAAAAATTTTAAAGCCTCTTATGGCGTAAGCCGCACGAGCCTGAACCTAAAATCCCAACCGATAAAAGTTGCCAACGGACTTCATTTGCGAGCACAGTTGGCCGCTTTTATCCGTCGGGGGAAATTCTTTGCTTTTACTCTTTTGCAAGGAACTCATTTTTCTGTTATCGCTTTTCAATCGTCTTGCGCGCAAATCGTTTTGCCTTTCTGAAGAATTTGTGCTTGACTTCCTTCTTTCCTTCCAATACACTTTCCCGCCGCAATACTCACCTCTTAAAACCAACGAAGGGAGCGAATCATGTCTTTCCATCTTTCCGCGAAGCCCGGCGAGATTGCCGAGACCGTGCTCTTGCCCGGCGATCCGTTGCGCGCCAAGTTTATTGCCGAGACCATGCTAGAAAACGCCGTCTGTTATAATCACATCCGCAACATGTTCGGCTTCACCGGTTTTTATAAAGGCAAACGCGTTTCGATTCAAGGCACGTGGATTGGCATGCCCTCCCTCGCGATTTATGCG
>CAYNDW010000780.1:0-3454 GCA_964395375.1 uncultured Cytophagia bacterium | reverse complement strand
ATGTGGTGGAAGACGCGGTTTTCTTCCCGCTTGTTTTTGTGCAATGGGTCAAAGAGTTGACGCAGCGACGCGTTCCACGCCCGGCATTCTAAACCGGCGAGGCTTCAAGTTGGCGGAAGAGAGCTCTCCGGAAGAAAATGTTGGCTGCCGTGCGCTAGTCTTTTTTTAGTTGGCAATGCGGCTTAATATTAGGTAATAAACACAAATAATTATATTTATCAAAAGAATATGTGTGGAATAAGTGGCGTCGTTGTTTTTGAAGGCCCGCAGACGGGCATGGCGCACCGGATTCATCGGGTGCCCGCTCCGATTCGCCATCGCGGTCCGGATGACGAAGGCTATTGTTTGATCAACACCAAAAGCGGCGCTTATCGCCTCGCCGCCGGCGCAGATTCGGTGGCGCAGATTCGCGAGACCCAGCCTTTGATCACGGAGTTGCAGCAGGAGCATTTTGATCTCGCGCTCGGGCATCGCCGCTTCGCCATTCTCGATTTGACGGTCGGCGGTCATCAGCCTTACTTCGATCCCAGCCTCAAAATTGGCGGCGTGTTCAATGGCCTCATCTACAATTATAAAGAAGTCAAAGCGGAGCTTGAAAGCAATGGCGTGACGTTCTACACGGATTGCGACACGGAGGTTTTGTTCAAAGCTTATGGCTTGTGGGGAGATGCGTGCTTTGCCAAATTCAACGGCACCTGGGCGGTCGCGATTTACGATTTCAACAAGCGGGAGCTGGTGCTCTCGCGCGATCGTCTCGGCAAAAAGCCGATTTACTTTCAGCGCAGCGCCAATGTTTTGTATTTCGCCTCGGAGATCAAAGCGATTTTGCAGGCGCTCGACACTGAAGTCGTCGTGAATGAGCGCGCCGTGTTTGATTATCTCACGAACGGCTATCGCGATCTTTCACAGCGCACGTTTTACGAAGGCATCGAAAGCCTGCCGCCGGCCTCGGTGCTCCGGGTCAACGCGCGAGGTGAAACGACGGCCTCGAAGTATTGGGAGCTGCAAGCGCAGCGCACGAACGCGCTCGCCACGGCCTCGCCCGCGGAAGTCGCCAAAGAGTTGCGCAACATTCTTGAAGACGCGGTGCGCATTCGTCTGCGCGCCGACGTCGGCCTCGGCGTCGAGTTGAGCGGCGGTTTGGATTCTTCTTCAATTGCGGGATTGGCGAGCGCGGTTCATCCCAAGCAGCTTTCCTGCTTCACGGTGGAGTATCCGCAGACGGAGTGGAATGAAGAGCCTTACGCGCGCGAAGTGGCGACGCGCTTCAACATGGATTATCACGTCGTGCGCTCGCCGGAGCGTTGGTTTTGGAACGACGTGAACGAGTTTGTCGCGCTGCACGAAGAGCCGTTTCATTCGCCGAATTTGCACACCCAGCAGGCGGTGTGGCGACTCATGCACGAGTCGAACATTCGCGTGATCCTTTACGGCGCGGGCGGCGATGAAGTGTTTGCCGGTTATCGTAAGGATTATTTCTATCGCTATCTGCGCGATTTGCTCAAACGCGGCGACATGACCGCTTTCCGAAAAAACTTTATGAACTTCTCCGAGCTGTCAGCGCCGGAGTTGATTGGCAAAGCGTGGCAGCAGTTTTTTCCGAAAGCCAACGGCAACGATTTGGCGATGCGCAGCCTGCTCAACAACGGCATCGCGCGAATGCCGATGCACGAAGCCAACGGCGCCACCACGGAAGCGCAGCTTTATTCGAACATGACCGAGCTGAAAATGCCGTACTGGCTGCTTTCGAACGACAAGAACTCGCTCGCGATTCCGGTGGAGGTGCGCGCGCCGTTGCTGGATTATCGCCTCGTGGAGTTTGCGTTTCAATTGCCGGTCAACTTGCTCATTCGCGATGGCTGGTTGAAATGGATTTTGCGGCAAGCGATGGACGATCTGTTGCCGCCGACCATCACGTGGCGCAAGAAGAAGATGGGTTATCCTTTTCCTTTGCAGGATTGGCTGCACGGCTCGCAGAAGATCATTGCCGACTTATTCCGGCAGAGCGACAATCCTTTTCTCAACAAAAAAATGATCGGACAAAATCTCGAAATGTTGATTTCGCAGCAACCGGATCTCATGTGGCGCGTTTTGAGTTTGGAACTCTGGCATAAGCGCTTCATCAACCAACAAGAGATTATGATTTGAATCTCCTCCTCACAGCCAAACCGGAGCTTCAGTTGCGGCTCCGGTTTTTTTTAATAACGAAACATCTTTATCCTCAAACGCATTCTTGTCTGAAAACGGAGAATTTGTTATGCCTCGCACACTGGTAACCGGCGGAGCCGGTTTTCTTGGTTCGCATCTTTGTGAGTACCTTCTGCAAGAGGGTCATGAAGTGATCGCCATGGACAATCTTTTAACCGGCAACATCGCCAATATCGAGCACTTGCACGAAGGGCGCTTTCGCTTCATCAAGCACGACGTCACCAATTACCTGTACGTCGCAGGAAAAATCGATAACATTCTGCACTTTGCTTCGCCGGCGAGCCCGGCCGATTATTTGCGCTGGCCCATTCAAACGTTGACGGTGGGCGCGATGGGAACGCATAAAGCGCTGGGCCTCGCGCGGGAAAAAGGCGCGCGGTTCTTGCTCGCCTCCACTTCGGAAGTTTATGGCGACCCTCTCATTCATCCGCAACCGGAAACGTATTGGGGCAACGTCAATTCCATCGGCCCGCGCAGTGTTTATGACGAAGCCAAACGCTTTGCCGAAGCGGTCACCATGGCGTATCATCGCACCTACGGCGTTGACACCAAAATCGTCCGCATCTTCAACACCTATGGCCCGCGCATGCGCCCCAATGACGGTCGCGCCATTCCGGCTTTTGTGCCGCAAGCGTTGCGCAACGAGCCGATCACGATCTTTGGCGATGGCTCGCAAACCCGCAGCTTTTGTTATGTCGATGATCTCGTCGATGGCATCTATCGTTTGCTAATGTCGGACTGTCACGAGCCGGTGAATATCGGAAATCCGCACGAGTTGACCATTCGCGCGTTAGCGGAGGAAATTTTGGAATTGACCGGAAGCGCAAGTCCGATTATCGAAAACCCGTTGCCGGTGGATGATCCCAAAGTGCGCAAGCCGGATATTTCCCGCGCCCGCACTTTGTTAAATTGGGAGCCGCGCGTGAGTTTGACGGCCGGGCTAAAACGAACCATCGCTTGGTTTCAACGGCAAAGCTCGGTTGCTGCGATCGCAAAGGAACGACGCCCCGTTGCCCCTTTTCCTGAGGCCGTTAAAAATCCGCCGAGTCAAGCACGGAGGCTTCATCTCGCGCCTTTACTCGCGTGAGGCGTTGGTCTCGACCGCGATGATTTTTCCATGCTGCAGCACGGCGATGCGGTGGGAAAATTTTTTGACGAGCGCGCGATCGTGGGAGATGAAAAAGTAGGTGAGGCCGAATTGCTGCTGTAGGGCGAGAAAGAGATCCCACAGCCGGCTTTTGGTTAG
>CAYNDW010000779.1:2483-3454 GCA_964395375.1 uncultured Cytophagia bacterium | reverse complement strand
CCTCTGTTCAAGTTTGAAATTATCCAGCCAAACTCGTCCTCGAATTGGGCAGGGGTATTCGCTACAAGCGGGACGAAGAACACGTATTATCACAGCTTCAGTGGGAGGCGCAGTTGTAAAATCAATTGTGTATTCCTGCCACGCGCTGGTTCCCAGCGGAAACGGTTTAGTGGTTGCATGTAATCGTTTCATATCTGCCGGATCGTACACTTCAACCAAGGGCGCACTGAGGGTTTGCAGGTCTTCGATGAAGTGGCGGGTCCAGCGGTTGCCGAGGGCGATCCAGTCTTCGCCAGCGGCTTTGGCTTTGCGCAGGATGTCGTCATCGATATCGGTGACGTTTTGCACGTAGCGGACGGCGAGGCCCTGGTATTCCAGGTAGCGGACGAGGATGTCGGCAAAGGTGTAGGTGAAGGCGTGGCCCAGATGGGTTGTATCGTAGGGGGTGATGCCGCAGACGTAGAGGCCCACAAACTCTCCCGTGGGGTGATAGGGTTCGAGGGTCTGGGTGAGGGGGTTGTAGAAGCGCATAGGGTTCCTTTGCTCACGTAAGGGTGAAGGGGTTGAGAGCGGGTTTGGCAGGGTTGATCATACTTGATTTTGGTGCCGGAAGCAATGTTGCCCCTGGAGAGGGAACTCCCTTCCCCCTGGAGAGGGAAGGGGTAGGGGATGGGGGTCTGAGCAGTTACAAAAACAGAAAAGACGGTTAAAAAAAGATACTCCTCTGGAGGAATGCCAGCGGAGAATCTTTTTCGAGCGGGAGGTGGGCTTTCAGTCGGTGCTGCCGCGCTGGCGGGCCCGGCGGACCGCTTTTTTCTTTTCCATGCGCCGCACCTCGCTTTTCGATACGAACCAGCGTTTTTGGCGGACGGTGCTCAGAATGCCGCTGTTCATTACTTTCTTTTTGAAGCGTCTCAGCAACTGCTGCTGAGATTCGTTGGGGCGGAGTTCTACGCGTGCCATATATTTTA
>CAYNDW010000779.1:0-2473 GCA_964395375.1 uncultured Cytophagia bacterium | reverse complement strand
CCGGTTTCGACGGCCTGGTGGTAGGCGGCGACAAGGAACTGTTTGCTAGCATAGCCGCCGCCCTGACCGGGGAGCGGGTGGTTTTTGATAGCCTCGAACACCGGGACTCCGGCGCGCACATCCAGCAGGGCGGCGCGGGCCGCGGCGATTTTTTCGGGGGTGAATTTTCGGGCCTGCCACCAGGCTTCCTGGCGGGCGTGGAGTTTGGAGTCGGAGAGCATGATTGGTAATTGGTAATTGGTAATTGGTACCTTGACTTTGTTAGATTAGCTGTTGGGGGTAAAAGCTGGTATCATTCTACCTTCAAAAACCACTTTTAGAAAAGGTAGGAGATGCCGATGGATAAAGACAACCATGAAGCAGATGTGTTTGACCGTCAACGGTGGGGCTTGCCGCAAGAGATTGTTAGTGATCTGGCAGAGCGCTTGCAAGGCTTTTGGTCGCGTTTTCGGGGTTGTTTCAAGACCAAAACTCGTGACACAAGCGAGAATGCCTGGATTTACCTGCGCGGTTTGCTGACGATGGAGACCAAGCGGAATTACTCCAATATTGTCAGGCGGGTGGTGGGTATCGATGAAGATGGGCAGGACTTACAGCAGTTCATGTCCGATTCGCCGTGGTCAGGGGAGGCAGTTTTCGAGCAGATTCGGGAAGAGATCCAGCAGCATCCTGGGTTGGCGGGGGGCATGTTGACCCTGGATGAAAGTGGGGATGAATGCGCTGGCGACCAAAAGGCGGGGGCGGCGCGTCAGTATCTGGGACGGGAAGGCAAGGTTGACATGGGGCAAGTGGGGGTCATTGTCGGTTACTACAAGAATGATGTGTGGGCGATGGTGGGGGCAGAGTTGTACTTGCCCAAAGTTTGGTTCGACGATGACCACGCTGAGTTGCGTAAGCGCTGGCATATCCCCTCCGAGCGCACCTTTGCCACCAAGCCCCAGATGGGTCTGGAGTTGATCCGCCAGGCCAGAGCCAACGGACTGGAGTTTGAAGTGGTTGGGATGGACAGTTTGTATGGCCGCGACGGGCAGATGCGGGCCGACTTGGATGCGGAGCATTTCGTCTACATGGCTGACATTCCGGCGGACACCCAAGTGTACCTGCGCCAACCGGTCGTCGGCATCCCCGAAACTCCAGCGGGTAAGAAAGGGCCTCCCTTCTCGCAGCCTCAGGTGTTGAATGCCGTAGAACCGGTGGAAGTGCGCACCCTGGTCAGTCATCCTGATTTCGCTCTGCAATCGCTTGCGATTCGGCAGACCGAGCGGGGCTTGCTGACCTATGAGTGCGCCGCCCGGCAGGTTTGGACGCTCACCCCTGCCGATGAAGTTCGTGAAGAATGGCTTTTTCTGCGCAAGGAGACGGACGGCACATTCAGTTTCTCGTTGAGTAACGCCTCGGCGGATACCCCCCTGTCCAAACTCGCTCTGTGGCGTTGCCAGCGCTACTTCGTCGAACGCACTTTCCAGGATGTCAAGTCGGAAGGCGGCTGGGATGAATTGGTGGCACGCAAATACCGCGCCTGGATGCACCACACGGCGTTGGACGCGCTGGCGTTGTGGTTCGTCGCCGAGACCAAACTGGATTGGGCCAAAGCGCACCCTCGCGATCCCGAATTGGTGCAGCAGTTGGAGGTTGAAGTCCTGCCAGCCCTGTCCATGTCCAATGTGCGCGAACTGTTGAAAGCTGTGATGCCGCTGGATCAACTGTCGCCCGATGAAGCTACCCGATTGGTGATCAAGCATTTGGTCAACCGCTCCAACTCTACCCGAAGTCGCTTGCATGCCCAACGCAGGATACGCGGACCCACATGAAATCTAACAATGTCAAGTTACTAATTACCAATTACCAATTACCAATTACTTTTTAACCTTGCCAATATCCCCATCAACCTCTCATTCCCCCCCGCGGGGGGCCGCCAATCGACGTGGATGGAGGGCGCCCCCTGTGCCCTAACACTTTCATGGAACGATTCCAGCCCGGCGTTGATGGCGTTTACGGGAGAAAGGGGGGTCGAAAAGGTGAAAGGGTCAAAAGCTAACGGTGGACGGAGGGCAATAACAATGAATTCAGCCGCCTCCTGCACGGATCGAAAAACCAACGCCCCGGCAGCTTGCAGAGCCCCGATTTGGGCATCCAAACCCTGCGGGTCTTCTTCGGTGCCGACGACCACCGCGCAGACCATTTTGTGGGCAACGTGGACAGCCTCCCGGATCGCGGGAGCTAACTCGCTCGCGGGGTCCGGGTGCGCCCCCTCGCCGAGCACCACATCCAGGAGGATGAGCCCCACTTCCGGGTCCGCGGCTTCCTGGCGAAGGCGGCGACTCCGCAGGTCGTTGTCGAGCATCTGCACCCAGCCGGAGATTTCCTGGCCCAGGGTGAGCGGCACCGCGTCCATGAGGTGGGTGCGGCCGATCTTCACGATGCTGGTGAATTACTTGGACTTCTTATCCAGGACATTGCGGAGGGAGCCGAT
>CAYNDW010000778.1:0-3455 GCA_964395375.1 uncultured Cytophagia bacterium | reverse complement strand
GATGGAGTGGTGGAGTGATGGAGTGATGGAGTGATGGAGTGATGGAGTGATGAAAACTTACTCCAACAATCCAATACTCCAATAATCCATCACTCCAACACCCCAACACTCCAACACTCCGATACCCCAACACTCCGATACCCCAACACTCCGATACCCAAATAACCCAATAACCCAAACAACTCATGGCATACCTCCTCCCACAACTTTTGCTCGACACCGCGGCGCGTTTGCCGGAGCAGACGGCTGTGGCAATGCCCGAGCAGTCGCTTTCATACGCGCAGCTCGATGCGTTGAGCAATCGCCTCGCGCAGGTGCTCCAGCAAAACGGCGTGCGTCGCGGCGAGCGCGTGGGCATTTATCTCAACAAGTCCGTCGCGTCGATCGTGAGCATTTTCGGCATTCTTAAAGCCGATGCGGTGTATGTGCCGCTCGATCCTTATGCGCCGGCGAAGCGGTTGAGCTATATCATCAAAAACTGCGGCATTCAATGTCTGCTCAGCGCGGCTTCCAAGCGCGACGGGCTTGCGCAATTGTTGAGCGACGCTAGTCCTTTGCGTTGCGTGATTGCGATGGAAGAAGAAGCGTTGGCCGCGCCGCGCGAGGGCGTCGAAGTCATCACTTGGAATACGGTGCTGCAAGCCTCGGCAGCGGCTCCGGCAATGCGCGGCCTCGAAAATGATCTCGCCTACATTCTTTATACCTCCGGCTCCACGGGCGAGCCGAAAGGCGTGATGATCTCGCATCGCAATGCGCTCACGTTTGTGGATTGGGCGTGCGACACGATTCAGCTCACCCCGCGCGACCGGGTGTCGAATCATGCGCCGCTGCATTTCGATCTTTCGATCTTCGATATCTTCGCGACGGTCAAAGCGGGCGCAACGCTGTGCCTCGTGCCGCCGGACACGGCAAAATTTCCCATGAAGCTCGCGCAGTTTATCGCCACGCAAAAAATTTCGGTGTGGTATTCCGTGCCCTCCGCATGGGTGCTCATGTTGAGCCACGGCAAAATGGCGCAATGCGATTTCAGCGGCCTGCGCACGATCATCTTCGCCGGCGAAGTTTTCCCCACGAAGCACTTGCGCGATTTGATGGCGAAGATTCCAGCCGCGGAGTTTTTCAATTGGTACGGCCCGACCGAAACGAATGTGATCACTTCATATCAAGTTAAACAACTCGCGCCGGAGCAAGCACAGCCGATTCCGATTGGCAAGGCCTGCGCGAACATGGAAGTGTTTGCAGTGGATGCCGAAGGCCGCGAAGTCACCGAGGTTGGAGTCACGGGCGAGTTGTATGGCCGCGGCTCCGGCGTGGCGCAAGGCTATTGGAATGATCCGGCGAAGACCGATAGCCTGTTCGTGCGCAATCCGTTGCAGCCGCACTTTCATGACCGCTGCTATCGCACCGGCGATTTGGTGCAGCGCGATGCCGAGGGCAATTTTCATTACCTCGGGCGCAGCGATCATCAAGTGAAAGTGCAAGGCTATCGCATCGAGCTTGGCGAAATTGAAACCGCGCTGCTGCAGCATCAAGAAGTGGAAGAAGCCGCTGTGGTCGCGTTGCAAAACGCCGAGCAGGTGACGTTCCTCAAAGCCTTCGTCGTGCCGCGCAACGGCAACGGGCTGGAGCCGATCGCGCTCAAGCGGCATTGCGCGCAGTTCGTGCCCAAGTACATGATCCCCGAAATCGTGGAAGTGCGCACGACGTTGCCAAAGACCTCCACGGGCAAGACGGATAAGAAGGTGCTGGCGCTGGAGGGATGAAGCACTCCCTCCATATCTGTCATTCAGGAGGAATCCTTTTAAGCACTTGGCAATATCTCCAGCGCTTAAAAAGATTCCTTCTGAATGACAGGATCTAGATTTCTCGTTCGCAAACAAACTCGTTTCTCATATCAAACGAAGGAGTGGTGTGATGAACATTCAAGACCAACTGCGTGAGTATATCGTCACGCAATTCATGTATGACACGCCCAACGCCCGCCTCGAACCGGATACGGACTTGCTCAACGACGGCATCGTGGATTCGATGGGCATTTTGCAAGTGGTCAATTTCTTGGAAGAAAAATTCGGGGTGCAAGTTTCCGATGAGGAAATTACGCCGGAGAATTTTCGCTCGCTGCGCGTGCTCACGGATTTCGTGATGCAACGCCGCGGCGCCGTTACGATGGCATAATGCAAGAAAATAATCTGCGGCCTTTGCGTACCGCGACATTCATGTCGCGGCACGCGAAGGCGCGCGACATAAATGTCGCGGTACACTTTAACCCCGAAACGATTGTGAAGAGGAAACCATGATTGCCCCCAACAAAAAGCATGATGTCGTAATCGTCGGCGCGGGCCCGGGCGGCGCGGGCAGCGCGCTGTTTCTGCTGCAGCAAGGCCTCAAACCGGTCATCATCGAAAAAGAATCGTTCCCGCGTTATCACATCGGCGAGTCGCTCACCGGCGAGTGCGGCGTATGTTTGCGCAAGCTCGGCTTGGAAGACCAACTGCTGAAACAAAACAATCCCATCAAATACGGCGTCACGGTTTACGGCACGGGCGGCAAAAATTCTTTTTGGGTGCCGGTGGCCGAGCGCACGCCCGAGGATGAAATCAAGCTGCAATGGACCTGGCAAGTGCGCCGCAGCGAGTTCGACAAGCTCTTGCTCGATTTGGCGATTGCCAAAGGCGCGGAGTATCGGCAATGCGAGGCCGTTGCGCCGTTGCAGGAAGATCGCGGCGTGACCGGCCTACGCGTGCGCACGCCGAACGGCGCGGTGGAAGATCTGCACGCCGAGGTGGTGCTCGACGCTTCGGGCCAGGGCACGTTCCTCGCCAATCGCGGCGTGACGAGCCCGAAAGAGCGCGGGCCATACGACAAGCAGTTGGCGATTTTTTCCCAAGTGAAAAATACGATGCGCGACCCGGGCAAGGCCGCGGGCAATACCTTGATCTTCTATCAAAAGAAGCATCATTGGGCGTGGTTCATTCCGCTCGACGATGAAGTCGTGAGCATCGGCGCAGTGGTACCGGGCGAATACTTCAAGTCGAAAAAACTTTCCAAGGAAGATTTCTTGCGGCAGGAAATGCTCACGCTCAATCCGGAAATGACGAAGCGCGTGCCGGATTTGAACTTTCTGGAGGAAACGCGCTCGATCTCGAATTATTCTTACGAGGTGAAAAATTTCACGGGCAAAGGCTTTCTCTGTGTCGGCGATTCGCATCGGTTTATCGATCCGATTTTTTCCTTTGGCCTGTATTTCGCGATGAAGGAAGCGGAGATGGCGACCGCGACGATCGCGGAGTATTTGGCGGGCAAAAATCGCGACGCGGCCAATCCGTTTGCCGCGTATGAACGCATCGCAAACCAGGGCCAGGACGTGGTGCAGGATTTGGTGGATTGCTTTTGGGATTTCCCGCTGGCGTTCTTGATGTTCGCGCATCAACGCTACACGAAGGACATTATCGATT
>CAYNDW010000777.1:0-3455 GCA_964395375.1 uncultured Cytophagia bacterium | reverse complement strand
GTGATGATGGGCCGCGAGCTGGTGCTGCGCCGCGCCCGCGGATATGCGCCGCTGCCGATTCATCTGCAACACAACTTGCCACCGATTTTGGCGGTCGGCGCGCACTTGAAAAACTCCGTGGCGTTGGCGGTCGGCCAAAATATTTTTGTGAGCCAACACCTCGGCGATTTGGAGACCGCCCCGGCTTATGAAGCGTTTCAACGCGTGATCGGAGATTTTAAAAAACTCTACGACGTGCAACCAGCTGCGCTTGCCTGTGATCTGCACCCGGAATATCTTTCCACCAAATTTGCCCGGCAATACGAGGCAACTGACCGGTCGCTTGAATTGGAAAAAGACGAACGAATCTCAAATTTTCAGCGACCGGTCAGTGAGATTCAGCAATATGAGGAAATTGACCGGTCGCTTAAATCCGATGTTCATCGTAAATCTGTGGTGCTACGGCGACCGGTCAATGAGTTTCATAAAAGTCAAACGGCAGTGGAAGTTGTTGGCGTGCAACATCACTTCGCGCATGTCGTGGCCTGCATGGCCGAGAATGAGTTGAACGGCTCAGTGCTCGGTGTCTCATGGGATGGAACGGGCTACGGGCTGGATGGCACAATCTGGGGCGGCGAATTTTTGCGCGCCACGCAAAAATCATTCGAGCGCGCCGCGCATTTGCGCACGTTCCGTTTGCCCGGCGGAGAAAACGCCATTAAAGAGCCGCGCCGCATTGCGTTGGGATTGCTCTATGAAATGTGGGGCGATGCAATTTTTGCGCGAGAAGATTTTATGCCGTTGCAGACTTTTTCAAAAGCTGAACTGCGGCTTTTGCAAAATATGTTGAGCAAAAATCTCAACGCGCCGCGCACTTCCAGCGCCGGACGCCTCTTCGATGCCGTTGCTTCGATGATCGGATTGCGCCAACAAACGAAGTTTGAAGGACAAGCCGCGATGGAGTTGGAGTTTGCCGTTGAGAGCGCGGCGACGAATGCTTGTTATGAATTTCAGCTTCTTGATCAAGAAATGCAAAACGATCTGCACGCGCGAACCAATGGCCGCGCCGCAATTATCAATCAACATTCTTCTATCATCGTCGATTGGGCGCCGATGATTCGCCAAATTATAGAAGAACAACAGCGCCACGTTGCCGTTGGTATCATGGCGGCCAAATTTCACAACACGCTGGTGAAGATGATTGTCGCCGTCGCGCAGCGCGTTGCCGAAGAACGCGTGGTGTTGAGCGGCGGCTGTTTTCAAAATAAATACTTGACCGAGCGCGCCATTCGCCGCCTGCGCGAAACCGGCTTTCGCCCGTATTGGCATCAACGCATTCCGCCGAACGACGGCGGGATTGCGCTTGGGCAGGCCGTTGCGGTTGGAAGTCAACAATTGGAGTGATGGATTGCTGGATTGCTGGAATATTGGAAATCCATTACTCCATTGCTCCAATAATCCATTGATCCATCAATCCAACATTCCCGTGTTTAACCCACAACTCATGGAGTGAATGACATGTGCCTCGCCGTTCCCGGCAAAATTACCAGCATCAGCGGCGATGATCCGTTGATGCGCACCGGCAAAGTGAATTTCGGCGGCATTCAGAAAGAAGTGAATCTTGCTTACACGCCGGAAGCGAAAATCGGGGAGTACGTTCTCGTCCACGTCGGGTTCGCGATTAGCACGATTGACGAAGCCGAAGCGCATCGCGTGTTTGAATATCTCCGGCAGATGGATGAATTGGGGGAACTGGAGGTAACCCAGTCGGCCCGACTGGCAACATAATATAGCAGTAGGCATAAATAATCGATAAAAAGGTGACTCATGAATAATCTAGCTCTCGCCCTCATTAGCGCAATACTCATTGGGCTTGGCGCAACTCTCACTTTTGATCTTTGGGCGCTGTTTCTCAAACATGCCTTTAAGATTACTTCATCCAACATCTGTCTAATCGGGCGCTGGCTTCGATACATGCCAGAAGGAACCTTTAAGCATTCAAATATTGTATCTACTCCACAGAAGAGCGCAGAATGCACGGTAGGATGGATCGCTCACTACATGATTGGCATCACGTTCGCCATCGCTTTCGTTGCATTAGTAGGCAACAACTGGCTTCAGCATCCGACGTTGATTCCCGCAATCATCTTCGGGATCGTCACGGTTTTGGCGCCATTCTTCATCATGCAACCTTCATTTGGGCTCGGATTTGCCGCATCAAAGACGCCCAACCCTACGCAGGCAAGACTTCGTAGTTTGATGAATCATACTGCGTTTGGCGTGGGTCTTTACCTTTTTGCATTGTTGGTCAACTGGTTGCTACGGGTATATGCGCTAACGCCGTGTTGGCTTGACGCGGCCAGCGCGGGATAAATTTTCAAAGCCGTGCTTGATAGGCCGCGCACGACAACAGCGGTGTTTCAATAAAACGTTGTCATTGCGAGCCCCGTGCTTCTCGGCGGGACGAAACAATCTCTTAAAATCTACAGATCGCTTTGTCACAAAAACGCTCCTTGCGATGACGTTTTTTGTGAACGTTTGATGACAGACTCTCGGATTCATCCGATAATTTTGAAAAGGTGTCATGGAAGATACGCCTTATACTTATTTCGCCGATCTCGCCAAAGAAGTCGCGCCGCCAACGGACGGTATCCTCAGCCGCACGCTCTATCAAAGTGAGCAGGTCAAAGTCGTGCTCTTCGGTTTTGGCGCGGGACAGGAACTTTCCGAGCATACCGCGTCGAAGCCGGCCATTATTCAAATGATTCAAGGCGAAGCGAAACTGACGTTGGGAGACGACACGATTGCAGCAAAAGCGGGAGCATGGATTTACATGCCGCCCAATTTAAAACACAGCATACACGCGCAAACGTCGGTGATTATGTTGTTGCTGCTCATGAAAACGTGAGGAGAGTTTAGTCGCATGAAATTTATCGACGAATATCGCGACGCCGAAGCCGCACGGCGTTTCGCGAATTTGTTGGCGCGCGTGACCACCCGGCCGTGGACGATCATGGAAGTCTGCGGCGGGCAGACGCATGCCATCGTTAAATTCGGTGTCGACGAATTATTGCCGAAAGACGTGACGCTCGTCCACGGGCCCGGCTGTCCGGTCTGCGTGACGCCGCTGGAGTTGATTGATAAAGCCATCGAGATTGCTTCGCGTCCGGACGTGATTTTTTGCTCCTTCGGCGACATGTTGCGCGTGCCCGGCAGCGCCAAAGATTTGCTGGCGGTGAAGGCGAGCGGCGGCGACGTGCGCATCGTTTATTCGCCGCTGGACGTGCTTAAAATTGCGCGCGACGCGCCGAATAAACAAGTCGTTTTTTTTGCGGTGGGATTTGAAACCACGGCGCCGGCCAATGCAATGTCCGTTTATCAAGCGCAGCAACAGGGCATAAAAAATTTCTCGCTGCTGGTCTCGCACGTGCTGGTGCCGCCGGCGATGGAGGCGATTCTCTCTTCGCCGCACAACC
>CAYNDW010000776.1:0-3456 GCA_964395375.1 uncultured Cytophagia bacterium | reverse complement strand
GTTTATGACAATCGGCCTGAATACGACATCCAAGACTTTCCAATAGTAGATTTGACCAGAGAAGCACTTCAGTACCGAGTCAAGGAGGCATTTGAGGAAGAAACGAGACGTATTCGAAGGACTTCGTCACACTGAAGAAGAAGGCATGACTATTGACTTATTTGAGTAAAGACTTAGCCCATGAGTCTGAATTTTCCTGTCGACGCGAAGCTCAGGGGCGGTTCGTCAGCTCAATTGGTGCTGGCCGATAAGCGGGATGATGGTCTCGGTCAGGTCTGATTATTGGTGCGATTCCGGAGGAGGGCGTACGGGAAAATTTGGAGGGAGCTACTTCATAGGTGACTGAGTTCACGCGGGCGGGTGGGGATCAATTGGGTTCGATTACGGCCTTTGTAGGCGCACCATACACACAGTAAGCCGCCGATCACCATGCTGGCCACAACCACACTAATGCTGCCAACGATCCATAACATGAACAATTCGTATAACATGCTGTGCCCCTCCTGGGAAGATTATATCAAATGGTTTGTTTTTTGAAATGAATATTGAGACTGGCTTGTCCATAGATTCCAAGCGATTAGAGTCATACCCTCCAAAAGTTGGGGTGGGGATCGCCATTGATTTATGCGAACGAAGGTTTAGTTGATGAGTCTCTTTTTTCCTGTCGACGCGAAGCTGAAAAACGGTTCGCCTGTTCAGTTGGTGTTGGCCGACAACCAGGATATCGAGCCTCTACGGGACCTCTATCGGCTGATTGTCGATGAGGGGAACTCCTACCCGCATGACCGGTTCCCGAGTCAGGACGATTTCATGGACTATTGGTTTCGTGGCAAGAGCACCGTGGCGGCCTATGTGCCGGACCGCTACAATGCGCCTGGCATGGCCGGGGCATTTTATCTCAAGCCAAATTGGCCTGGGCGGGCGGGACATGTGGCGAATGCCGGATTCATCGTGGCGCCTGACCGGCGTAACAATGGCTTGGGTTGGCTGCTGGGCGCGACGATGCTGTCCTATGCCAAGCAACTCGGCTACCGGAGCCTGATCTTCAATCTGGTGTTTTCTGAGAATGAGGCTGCGCGTCGTCTCTGGGCCAAACTTGGGTTTACAGAACTGGGTGTGGTCCCCGGCGCGGTGCGGAAGAACGATGGGACGTACCAGGACGCGATGGTTATGTTTCGATCCTTGATTGAAAGGTAGATTCTTTCTTGCGACGAAAATGCCGCCGAACCAACGCCTCGACTGCAGTGAAGTGACGGTCGGGGAGATTTTTGAAGCGCCGTTTGCAATCGAGGAGGGCTTGGTCGGCTGCGGCGAAGGGCTCGATCACGGACATGAGGTGGCTGTGGTAGTCCATGAGCTTCAGCTCAACGGTTCTCAGATGGCTGGGATCGCCGGCGATGGCCGACGCAGCTTTCGAGTGATCGCTCTCTGCCTCGACCAGCGATTGGAAGCAGAGGCCCTTTAACCGTTGTGTGACCGTGCTGCGATCCCATCCTAACGTTTTCGCCGTCGCCTGCATGTCGAAGCTGTGTTGACGGAGGCAGTTCAGCACCGCTGCGTCGCTTGCCGGGTCCGGAAGAATCTGTGCTGCTCTGGTTCGACCAACAGGCGATCCGGATGCGCTGTCGAGTCGCAAGGCCTCCTTGGTGAGCAGGGGGCTGTCGTTGAGCGCAATCGCTTGTTCCAGGCAGTGCCGGAACTCCCTCACGTTCCCTTTCCATTCATGTTCGACGAGCACGCGAAGGGCTTCGTTCGAGAGCTTCGGCGCCGGCTTGTTCATCTGACCGGCGATGTCGTTGAGAAACATATCCGCGAGAATCGGCACGTCTCCGGCGCGTTCTCGCAATGGCGGAAGCCGGAATACCAGACTGGTCAATCTGAAATAGAGATCCTCACGGAACCAACCTTCGGACACCCCTCGCTGTAGGTCGCGATTGGTTGCGGCCACGATACGCACATCCACTGTGGTTGGGGCCGTTGCGCCGACGCGATAGAAGGACCTCTCCTGTAAGACTCGCAACAGCTTGCTTTGATGGTCCAACCGCAGATCGCCGATTTCATCGAGAAAAATGGTCCCATAATTCGCAAGCTCGAAGTAGCCACGCCGGTCTGTCGTGGCGCCGGTGAAGCTGCCTCTTGTATGGCCGAAGAGTTCGCTTTCAAAGAGATCGGGGGAAATTGCCGCCATGTTGACGGCGATGAAGGTCTTGCCGGTTCGTGGACTGAGCCGGTGGGCTGCTCGAGCGAATAGTTCTTTCCCCGTTCCTGGTTCGCCGAGCACAAGGACGGTCAGAGGCGACTTCGCTCCCTTCTTAAGATCCCGATAGAGGCGTAAGAAGCTGGGGTCTTGGGTGATCATGCCGAGCTGCCGGCATTCGGCTCGAAGGCGATCGAGTTCTGTATCGCCGATTACCATGGGTTCGTTCGCGGCCGCGCGCAGATTATGCAGCTGTTGTTCGAGCCCCGCTAGCTTCTTGCGCGCGTCTTCTTCCTGCCCTTGCGCGTCGGCAAGTTGGGAACGAAGAATATCTGTGGATCGGGTGAGTGCTTCCTGCTGATCCGTCGATTGCACGATGGCAGATCGAGCGACGGCGAGATCTTCTTGCAAGGTTTCAGCACGGGTCTCGCGCAGGACCAGGGCTTCGCGTACTGCGGCGGCTTCCTGCTGCAGGCTGAGCATGTCTTGTTCTAAAAGAATCAGTCGCTGATGCGCGGTGAGGTGACTCCAAATGGTCGTGCCGACCAACACCAGCAGGGCAGCGGTCAAAGGCATGGCGAGGGGAAGCACCAAGTTGGCCATCGCGAGAGCGAGGGCAATCACTACTCCATAAACGGCTATGGCCTTTCCGGCCAGGAGCAAGCTGATCGCTCCTCGGAACCGAAGAAGGAGCCAGGCAACCAACGAGGCGACGAGCAGCGTCAACAACCAACGGCTTCCTGTGTTGAGTTGGTAAAGGCGGTTGCCGGTCAGCAGCATATTCAGAACATGGAGATGCGCGACTGAACCGGTGACGGTCTGTCCTGTAGGCAAGAGCCAGCTTTCTCTCGCGGTTGGGTGTGGAAGAAACACGACGACTTTGCCCTTGAACCACTCGGTGAGCCGATCGCGTTCGTGATGCTCGATGGCGTTCCAGATGGATGACAGAGGAATCGTCGGGAAGGCATCGATCGTTCCGTTGCCGGCGTAGTTCACCAGGAGCGAGGCTGTGCCTTCGTTTGAAAGAGATGGTTTCGTCAGTGAGGCATGTTGTTGAAAGGTCTCGTACAGCGCAATCCCGAAGGCGGGAACTGATTGCCCATTTTCAGTTGTCGTCATCGGTACTGTTCGCGCGACGTGATCGGCATGGGTCTCAACGAACAGATGGCTCGCGATTGTTGTGTCCGAGGCCAACGTCTCGTCAGGGCTATGCGCGATGACAAGAGGGCCGGCGTTGCCCATGGCTTCCATCAGTAGCA
>CAYNDW010000775.1:0-3463 GCA_964395375.1 uncultured Cytophagia bacterium | reverse complement strand
ATCGAGCGCGCGCGGGTCAAGTTCCCTTGCGCGGTGATAATGTCGAGCAACGTGCCGGCGCCGACGCGATAGCGCTCCTGCGCCAAACGCAGATCTTCTTGGGCAGAAAGAAGATTTTCGCTGTTGATCGCCGTGACCTCTTTCCACGCTTGCAGACTCAACAAGGCTTGTTCCGCTTCGAGGCGCAAGGTGCGAAGCCGGTTGATGTGCTCCTCTTCGGCAATGTTATAGTTGAGCGACTCGCGCTCGAGATCGGCTTGATCGGCAAAACCATTGAACAGATTCAAACTCATGCCGAGGCCGATCGAGCCAAACCAGTTCTTGCTGAAATCAGAATACACGCGATCAAACTCGTTGTGCGAGCGTTGATATGCGGCGCGCACGGAAAAGCTAGGCAGAAACGCGGTACGCGCGACGTGCTTGCCGTAGGAAGCGCGTTTCATGTCAAAGCGATAGCTTTGCAACTCCGGGTTCTTCTCAATCGCAACCTGCACCACTTCATCAAGCTGATATTCGCGTATGGCCGGTACTTCGGCAATATCGACGACGTCGAGCTCCACATCCGTGGGGCGGCCCATCGCGACGTTCAACAAACCGCGCGCATTCTTGACTTGATTCTGCTGCGTGATCAAGCCGATGCGGTCGTTGCCGTTCGTGGTGCGCGCGCGAAAGACGTCGCCCTGCGCCACGGAACCGATTTCAAACATACTCTCCGTGCGCTTCAATTGCTCTTCGCTCGTCTTCGCCGCCTCTTCAAAAACTTTGAGCAGTTGCAACTCCTTGAGGTAGCCGAGATATCTTTGGTTCACGAGCAGTATCGTGCTCTGCTTGGCCGATTCGTAGGTTTTGGTGCTCGCGTCTTCCGTGGCGTTCGCTTGTTTGATGCGGCTCCAGGTTGCGCCAAAATCAAAGAGTAATTGATTGACGTTTACGGAGGCGGAGTTACTATTTGAAGAATAGCCGGGCTGCGTGATCGTGCGGCGTTCATAAGTGACCTGTCCCGTGTTCGGATCCACGCCGGTCGGAACGTCGCCGAGCAAAGTACGATCACCTTGCTGGAACTTTCCCGAACTCAAGCTCACATCCGTGCGCGGAAACAAAGCGGAGCGCGCCGTCATCACGTTCGTGCCCGCGATTTGCTTCCGGCGCTCGGCGTTGCGCAGGGTCGAGTTTTCTCGCAAAGCCAACGCGACACATTCTTCCAAAGTCAACGGGCGGGCGCTCTGTGCGAAAGCCGATGACGCCACAACGAGCAGGCACAGAGACAAAATTGTTACTCTCAAACTTAATTTCACGGCGTAAACTCCTTCCTATTTGAATATCGAATTAGAAGATGGCTTTCAAGGCAGTTCCAATGACAACGAAAATTCCCCAAATCGTCACCGCGGTGACGACGCCTTTTTTCGAACTGAATTTGTACGCCGCGGCGAAGCCCAATCCCAAGACGATGATGCCCCAAATCATGAACAAATCAATCTGTGAAAGCAAGAAGAAGATCGGCGAACCTTGATCTCCGGAAGACTCCAAGAAGCTCAAGCTCGTGATACTCGTAAGCTCTCCTTTGGCGCGCAGTACCGGAATCATAATCGCCGAGCCCAAAACTGAAATCAAACCGCTCCAACACGTCACCGAAAAAGCGGTTTTAAAATTGGTTTGCCCGCCCAGGATGACGTTTCCAACAAACAAAAAGAGGCCAGCAAAGATAATATACATAATCGGCACGACAATGGGGGCCCCAACCCACGTCATAATTTTTACAACCGGCATCGCTTGCTCGATTTGCTCCTGCGTCATATTGGGGTTGCTGGTCGTCATACCTTCCACGGCCTTGTCCAAGATCAGCTCTTGCATGAGGAATACGTACACGACGGTGGAAAGGAGAATCAGAACTAGCGGGATAATCCAAGAAGGACGCGCGACAATATCGTCCATCGTTTCGCGAGGATTGATGAAGATACCGAGGATACGATCAAAAAGGCTCTTGGGTTGAGCCACTGCGGCGACGTTGACACTAGACATTGATGCTGACATTTTCCTTCCTCCTTCAGGTGAATGGTTCTGAAAAACTGCGAATTAAGACGAACGAATATACGAAAAGTTGCTAAACGCGAAGAAGTTTCTCTGCTCGCGACTTGCCGCCCGTTCACGGCGGGAGGCATAATCGTTATTTGCTCGCCGCCGCCATGCGCCGGCGCTGCAGCTCTTTGGCAAATTCCAACTCGATCGCGTCGCGATGCTGATTGGCTTCTGCGATCGTGCGAAACTTGAAAATGCCGCGCGGATATTTGATCGGGTGCAACCTGTTGGCAAAGGCCCAAAGCTCGGCCACTTGCTTATAATAAGCCGCGTCGGGATGAAAATTCCACAACGCGCGCTCGGCTTGTTCGAAGGTTTTATATTTGTAAACGGGCATAGTGCGTTTGTCTTTTAAATTCGGCACCACATTGTGATCTGCCACGGCTTGGCCGTGGCATTCGTTTACTCGTTGACAATTGGTTTCTAACTCGCCTCAATTTGTCATCCTGCAAGGACCTTCCCTCGCGCTGGGAAGAGAGCCAAGTGCGAGGGAAGTTCCTTGCAGGATGACATTTCATAGAAGGACATTACAAATCAACTCGCACCGAGTATCATTAACCGCAAGCCACGGCCAAGCCGTGGCTGAACATTGCCGAGGTATCTCACTCAACTCGATCAGGCTTCAAGATTTCATCTTTCATTTGCATCAAATACTCTCGCGCGGCTTCAACTTCGTTGGGAATAACGCCGTCGAGAATCGCTTCTTCAATCGCAGCCTTTAACTTGCCCACGAGCGGGCCGGGCTTCAAAGCGCAAAGCGCCATAATCTCTTCGCCGCGCACGGGCGATTGAAACGCGCGCATGCGGTCTTTCTCTTCCACTTCATGCAAGCGGCGCACGACGAAATCAAAATTCGCGAGATGGCGTTGGCGGCGTTTGACATTGCCGGAAGTAATATCGCAGCGGCAAAACATGAGCAAGTCTTCGAGATCTTCTCCGGCTTGGAAAAGCAAGCGGCGATAAGCGGAGTCCGTGCATTCTTCTTCCGTCAACGCAATCGGCCGCAAATGCAAGCGCGTGAGCTTCTGCGCGTACTTCATCCAATCCAGTGAAAGCTTAAGGCGCCGAAAGATCGCGGGAATCATGCGTCCGCCGATTTCCTCGTGGCCGTGAAACGTCCAGCCTTTGCCGGGTTTAAATTCCTTGGTGCGCGGTTTGGCGATGTCATGATACAATGCCACAAGCCGCAATGGAATTTTGTCGGAAACCTCGGCAAGATTTTCGAGCACCATCAACGTGTGATTGAACACATCTTTGTGTTGATAGCCTTCGTATTCTTCCACGCCTTTCAGCTCCGCCATTTCGGGCATGACGATTTCGAGCACGCGGCATTTGTCCATCAGCTCAAAGCCATAAGCCGGATGCTGCGCCGAAATGATTTTGAGCA
>CAYNDW010000774.1:0-3470 GCA_964395375.1 uncultured Cytophagia bacterium | reverse complement strand
GTATTGAAAGTCGAGGGTGTTTGCTGCGCGGCGGCACAGACTTGTCCTCCCTGGACAGCGCCGGACGGCATTTGAATCGCCACCTCCCACCGGGCCATTCGCAGCGCCCGTTTTCGATAGTCCTCATTTCCATCCAACTCGGCGAACCGCAAAAGAGAGGGAATACAGTAGCCGGTGGTTTCCGGATATGAGGCCCCCCAGCCGGGGGGGGCATTACAAGGGAAGAACCCAAATGTAACCCCGTCGTCAGGAGTAGCATCTTGCGCTCGTACAAGCCATCCCGCTGCCCCCCTGGCTCGTTCACGAGTCTCACCAGCAATCGGCTGAACTGTGTTAAAGAGAAACCTCAGACAGTCCCGGGCCACGACTTTCGCAAACAGACCATTGGCTCCCTGCAATAGACGAGCCGCCTTATCGGCAGTGACCCGCCATTCCCAGTACGCTTCCTTCAGCGGCCGCCGCGTTATTGCATCTGTTGCAATCCGCATTGTGTTCAACATGGTGTATCTCGCCCCACTTCTATTCTATGCAGGTGCCTCCATGCAGGCCGATGATGTGTCATTGTTTGGCATGAACAACCGCGACGATCTTACCAAACGAACGCATTTGCTCTATCTCTTCAATCTCAAAAACAATGCCGAGTTCCTGCTCCAACGAAGTCATCAAGTTGATGTGCGCCAGCGAATCCCATGACGTCGTGTTGTCCATCGACGTGCCCTCACAGATCGTGCTGGGATCCAACCCCAGAATGTCTGCCATAATCCGCCTGATGATCGTTTCCATGTGGCCACTTCTCATGGCTGGAATTTGGCAGGATCAACTTCGACGACCTTGATCCACGCCGGATAGTCTATGCACGGTTCATCTGTCTTTAGGGTCCACGCAGGATTCGGACTCTCTTCCCCGGCTATCCTCCGAAAGCCATGCCGTTCGTATAAATCCTTGGCAGGCAAATTCTTCGCCGTTGGCAAAAAATAACCTGAAACTTGTGGAATGCGGCACGCCTTAGCACACTGAATCAGATAGGCCATCATCGCTGTCTCCACAGTCCGCCCGATGACGCGGCAACTGAGAAGAAACGTATCGACTTCTAACAGCTCAACACGCCTATACGCCATCATCAGGCCGACGATGCCGTTGTCTCCAAAACGGTCCCGAACCTGCACGGTCATCAGCAACCAATTGGGATCTGTCATCCTCGACAAAAGCTCTGCCTCGGTATACCGTATAGTTGTCACGTTGAACTGATTGGTCTTCTGCGTGAGCTGCGCCGCTCGTGCGAGTGATCCTCTATCAATTGGCACAAAGGTCACTACCATCTCAAGCCCGCGATAGAAATCTTCCAGAGTTTTGCTTTCAGCACGAAACACCTCGGCGTCGTCGCGCTGGCGATAGAGTTCGCCTCTCCGTTTATCTTCCTGCGACATAGTCAATGTGTCGAACAACCCACCATCAAGAATCGCCTCCCTGTAGCGTTCGGGATTTTTCGGCAGTGGAATCACTGTGACCATTGGTAGCACCGAGGCTACCTGATCACATTCGGCATGATTGTCGTCGACGAAAACGACGTGCTCCAATCCGATGTTCAATTCTTTAGCGATCTCTGCTACTGATTGAGATTTCGGACTCCAATTCACCTTCCAAGCTGAGAAGTCTTCTCTCTTCAAAACCATTTGATCGTTGCTTGCAAAGAGTGCCTGAACATCAGCTTCGTTGTTCTTGCTCGCAACTGCGAGAATCACCCCACGTTTTTTCAGGTTGAGTAACTCTCTTTGGAGGTCTAAGTAGGCGCTGCCTGGATAGTTCGCGCCCAGCTTGACCCCGAGAGCACCATCTTCTCCCACAATTCCACCCCAGAGGGTGTTGTCTAAATCGATCACCACACACTTCTTCGATTTTCCGGTCAATGCCCTAAAATACTTTTCGTATTCACCTGCTAGATTCCCTAGCATCCCTTTGGCTATCGGCGCTTTGACGTAGTGGGCCATGCGGATATCGTACCAGTTCGATGCTCCAAACCGCGCGACAAGTCCGGCGTAGTCTACAACATAGAGATTCTCGTTCAGCGCGTTCACGAGCGCTCCCTGCCCAGGTCCTCGATAGCCGTCGAAAATGCCTAGAGCACGATGAACCGGAGGAAATAGATTGTGCACCAATAGCGCTGCATTGGACCGAGATCGAAATGTTCTAATTAGATTCTCCATCGCTGTTTCTGGCTCACGAACCAGCGTGCCGACATCAAGCTCCGAAACATCGAGATAACGGTGATAGAGGGCGGGAGCCCAGTCCTCGCCTTCAACAGCGAGGATAACGACATCAGGATTCCAGGCGTAGAGTCCACTTGTGGCATCGAGAATTTCCTGCCGATACTGACCGAATCCCGCTTGGTAGATTTCTACACGAATGCCATCCAGAAATGCATAGATCTCAATGGGATCGTGAAGAAACTCACTGCTGAACGATGACAGCAACCCAACCCGGAGCGGCTGGAGCATGGATAGCTTCTGACCACTTGCTGCCAAAGCCCTTCTGAGAAAACTGCAGACACTGGACCCGGCGTCGGACTGAAGCAAGAGGCGCGCTGCCTGCCTAGCAGACGAGATGTCCCCTCTCTCAAGACTTTTAAGGAAGTATTCTCTCTGGATCACTAAAATCCTCTAATCAGTCGTAACAAAACCTGCCGATTCTCGCCATCTCCCGACAAGTCTGGGCCACATCCTGCGCATTGAGCAAAAGACAGACCAGTGAACCAAGGTTTCCCTCATGCCAATGCCCCCGCCTCTTCAGTTCTGGCACGAGGACGCGAAGATTGCGCCGCCCAGATACCACGGGATCAAACAGCCGAGTGCTGGTCATCACCACGACACCACCCAGACCTCGAGCCCTCAGGTCAAACTTCTCCTTTGTGAAAGGCGAAAATGGCATCAGAGGCTCAAGCTCTTCCTCCATGGCGTGGAAAAACGTCATGGCTTCGATGCCCACTCCGAGCAGAAGGATTTTCCCATCCACTTTCGTCAATCGGGCATAAGGGGAGTTCTCCCCACAGGGTGTTACAGCCAGATAATGGTCTCGAAGAAGCTCATCGACTCGCGCGCCCCATGCGGCAACAGAATGGGTCGGATGAGTACTACGCAAGACACCTGGGATTCGCCTGAAAATTTCTGTGATCATCCCCATCCGAGAGGGAGTCCTCGCCACATCGAACATGCTTGATGAGCTAATATATTCGAATGCAGTGCCCGCAAAGGGAATCGTCGGCATGAGAATCGTTCCTCCCGGTCCTACGACAGCCTGCAAGATAGCGATAATGTCTGTAGCCTTGCCATCGAACCCTTCGAATTGATCGAGAGAACTGTGGACCATCACGACGTCCCCGGTTTTCAGCCCGATCTTCCGGATCATTGATTCGAATTCCGTTCTTCCGAATCCATGAACCAGCTGGGTAAACTGCTTGCGGAGACTCTTCGCAT
>CAYNDW010000773.1:0-3476 GCA_964395375.1 uncultured Cytophagia bacterium | reverse complement strand
GATGCTTACAGCATCAGGCGATGGCAGGCGAGATCATCCGTGCAAAATTCAGGTATTACTCTGAGCGAAATTTAGGATACACTTTTTCCCTTTAGCATGTCATTCAGCAGGAATCTTTTTACTCACTGGAGACGCTGCCGAGCGCTCAAAGAGATTCCTACTGAATAACAGGAAGATGGGGGCGCGAAGTGTAACTTATTTTGTGCTCGGGGTAATAAGTGTGCACACTCATCATGTTCAGCCACGGCTTTGCCGTGGCTTGATTTTTACCGCGCATGAAACTCAAACCTCTGACCCTACTTTCAACTCTCTTGCTCGGCTTGCTCGCCTGTCAAAACGAGCAGCCGCACGCGCACGATCCGGCCAAGGTGCAAGCCCTCCGATCCGCGCTCGTGCCCGTGCGCGCGCTCGAAAGTGACAATGAGAATTTCGCCGACTTGGAGCCGCTCAAAACCAAATGGCAACACGCGCGCCTCCTCTTGCTTGGCGAAGCCACGCACGGCGACGGCGCGACCTTCGCAGCCAAAGTGCGTCTGATAAAATTTCTCCATCGCGAAATGGGCTTCGAAGTGTTGGCGTTTGAAAGCGGGATGTATGATTGCGAAAAGGCGTGGTCACTGATTCAAAGCGGCATGCCTGCAGCAAAGGCGGCACACCAAAGCCTCTTCGGTCTGTGGTCGGAGAGCCGGCAAGTGCAGCCCGTGTTCGAATACATTGACACCATGCGCGAAAGCGAACGGCCTTTGCGACTCACCGGTTTCGATTTGCAATTCAGCGGAAAAATTTCGCGCGACTCGCTGCTCGTCGATTTGGAAAATTTTCTGCGCGCCGCGAGTGTTGACACTTCCTCGTGGCTTGTGGTGAAAACAACGCTGGACACTCTGTTTCGCTTCAACAGCCGCTTCCGCAAAATGACGGCGCCGCGGCAGGAAGATTTTTATAATGCCTCGCGACGCTTGCGCGAGGGGATTGCAAGCGCGCAATTCGATGATGCTTCGCAGGCTGTTCATGCTACGAGCAACACCCCCCTGCCCCCCTCAAGGGGGGAATTATCGCAGCAGCACCCAGAACATTCCCCCCTTGAGGGGGGCCAGGGGGGTGTCAGCCTAGAGCGCATCAATCATTCTCAATTCGCGACTTCATCTCGCGCCAACTTCTGGCTGCAACTTCTCAAGAGCACCGAAACACTTCTGCGATTTTCATGGAACGCGAATTTCGACAAGCCCGATCCGAAAATTCTCAATCTGCGCGATCAGCAGATGGGAGAAAATTTATTATGGCTCGCGCGCAAACGTTTCGCGAACAAGAAGATCATCGTGTGGGCCGCGACTTCGCACAGCAGCCGCAATCGCCAAAACATTCGCGCTCCCAACCGCGGCGCGATTGGTGAGAGCGGCATGGTGCCGATGGGCGATTATGTTTGGAAAGAATTGGGCGCGCAGAGTTACGTGTTGGGATTCGTTGCGCATCACGGCAGAAGCGGCGTGCGCGGCCGTTCGCCATGGGACCTTGCCGCGCCCCGCGCTAGCAGCTTGGAAGATTGGCTCGGCCATTGTGAGTATGACAACGCCATTCTCGATTGGCGCAGCTTGCCGCACGAAGCTGCATGGCTTGCGGACACATTGCTCGCGCGGCCCATGGGTTACGTGCCCATGCGCGCGCGCTGGCCGGAAATCATGGACGGCGTCATGTTCATTCGAGAAATGAAGCCGAGCTTGGCGATAGAATAACATTGAGCACTTCTCCGTTCATGTCATGCTGGAAGCACCTTCCCTCGTGCTCGGAATAAATCTAGTTTTAAAGTTCGTACCGAGTTCGAGGGAAGTTTCTTACGGAATGACATTCATTGAAGTGATCGCTCACGTAATGAAATTGATTACCCATTGAAAGTTCCTCCATGCGCGAGATCGTTCGAACAACAGAGCTCAGCTTTAGCTACGACCAAACGCCGGTCGTGCGCGAGATCAACCTCGCTATACATGCAGGCGACATTTACGGCTTCATCGGCCCGAATGGCGCGGGCAAATCGACTACGATCAAATTGCTGCTCAGCCTGCTCACGCCGCACCGCGGCGAAATCGAAATCTTCGGGATGTCGTTGCGCGCGCAGCGTATCGCCATTCTGCGCAAGATTGGCGCGCTGGTGGAGACGCCTTCGCTCTATCCGCATTTGACCGGCGAAGAGAATCTCGAAGTGCTGCGGCGCATTTATGACGTGCCGCGTGCGCGCATTGCGCACGTGTTGGAGCAAGTCGGGCTTGTCGGACAAGAGCGCAAGAAAGTGAAAGAGTATTCGCTCGGCATGAAGCAGCGCCTCGGCATCGCGCAAACGTTGTTGCACGAACCGCAATTGCTCATTCTCGACGAGCCGGCAAACGGCCTCGATCCCGAGGGCATGCAAGAGCTGCGCTTCTTCCTGCGGCGCATGGCCGGCGAGCACGGCCTCACGATTTTGATTTCAAGCCATATTCTCACCGAACTGGAGCAAGTCGTCAATCGCGTGGGCATTATCAGCAAAGGCAGGATGCGATATGAAGGATCGTTGGAAGATTTGCAGCGGCGCGAGCACGCGCGCTTGCTCATTCGAGTGAATAGCACGGAGCAGTCGCTTGCGATTCTTCATTCCGCGAGTTATAAAGCAAAGCGCACTGCGGAGAAAACCGTTGCGGTGGAAGTCGAGCACGGCGAAGACGCCGCGGAAGTGAATGAATTGCTCGTGCGCCAAGGCGTGCTCGTGTATCATCTCGGCCTAGAGCAGGTCAATCTCGAACATGCGTTTTTGGAGTTGATCAAAGAAGAGCGTGCGTGATAAACAGAGCAACAGCACTGACAGAAAAATGCTGAACGGAAAGATATAGCGCCAAAAGACTCAATCAGTGCAAAAATAAAGCGAAAATTTTTCTCAACGGATAAAAGCTACCAACTGTTACCCAGGCAACATCCGTTGGCAGATTTTATTCGTTGGAATTTATTTTGGGGTTGGTGCTCGTCTGCGTTGTGCCGGCCCTAGAGGACCTCCGCGAATATTTTCTGTCACTCATCTTTCTGTTAGCGCTTTTGTTTTATAAAAAAGGCTTAATCATGAAACTCTGGCTCGCGCTCATTCGCGCCGAATTGTTGAAGCTCAAACGCACGCTCGCGCTGGCGATGATTTTTGTCGCGCCCACCGTTGTGGTCGCTCTACAAGTCGCGCTCTTGTTCAACAACAAAGAGGGCTGGGGCTTTGACGTGGATATGTGGAAATATTTCTATAACTCGCTCACTTCGCTGTGGGCGATTTTTATGCTGCCGCTGTTCAGCGCGTTGGTCGTGGCGTTGGTGTATCATTACGAGCACGCGAACAACGGCTGGCTCAAACTCTTCGCGCTGCCTGTGCCCAAAAGCATGATCATCGCCACGAAACAAATCGTTTCGACCGGCATTGTGCTCGCGAGCATGCTTGTGCTGCTGCTCGCGACGATTGCTGGCGGCTTTGT
>CAYNDW010000772.1:0-3480 GCA_964395375.1 uncultured Cytophagia bacterium | reverse complement strand
CGTTCAGGCGCCAAATGGGTAAGTTATTTAATCGGCGTTCCTAAGTGTCCACTGTACTGTCTTATTTGTTTGCCAGTTGCTGCATCCCACAAAATAACAGTTTTATCATCACTTCCAGTTACGATATATCTGCTGTCTGGACTAAAAGCGACTGATGTAATTGCTTGTGTGTGTCCGCTTCGCGTCCAAATCATTCCTCCTGAATTAGTTTGCCACAATCCGATTGCTTTGTCTTTTGCAACAGCAACGAGGAGATCACCAGAGGCATCGAATCGCATTGAACGTATTTCAGGAAAGGCGTTCAGATCATGGAGTCGAGTACCAGATATAGACTCAAGAATGCGGATTGAGCCGACATTTTTCCGACCTAAACCAGCTGAATAGGTAAGGCTTACGGCTACGATATTCTTAGCTGAATGACCTGCTATGGCGTTTACAGTAAAAAGTCCAGGTTTAGTTATCGTTGGCTCCTCCTTTTCACTAAAGAAAGTTTTTGTTGTTTCCGTGCCGATACCCCAAGAAGCAAGTTCTCCGTAGCCAACTATCTGTTTTAAGCTATTTTCATAATGATACATTCGGCTATAGAAAACTTGATCATTAATAGTGATTGCGTCAATCAATTTCGATTTCAAATCTGCTTTTGGGGTATTTCGAAACATCAAGATACCATCTTTGTCCCAAATTACGATTCCTGATTTGCTCGCGCCAAGGATCCAATATCCAGACTTATCGTATTCGACAACGTCCAAGCCATCTGATTGTCCCTTCAGTGTTTTCAATAGATACGGCTCTTGGGCATATGTGAGGTCGGCCTGAAAAAACAGACCAACTATAACGGAAGTGAGAATCAATATGATAAGCATAAACCAAACCTCGCAGTTAGTAACGATATTTGTACCATTCTTTTTAAAGAGTTCATGGGCATCACACTATAACATCTCAAGGATTTCCTCGCGAGTTCCGCGCTTCTGTAGGCCGACACGACAAAGATCAACACTTTTATTGCTGACACGCGGCTCCGGCAGCGGCGATGATGATCACGAAAATTCCGAAGACTTGGCCGTCCAAATCTTCGTCAAGACAACGCGCACGAAGACGATCAAGTTCTTGCGGCTTTAAAGTTTTACAGGCTCAATGTGTGTCTAAGAGCAGCGTCGATGTTGATCATCGGAAGCTCGCCAACCTTTCGATCAATCTCCGACTCTTTGATGGTCGCGAGATTATCCGTCATGACAACGGAGTCGCTCAACAAACCTGATTGTTGTCCTTCAGGAGTGGAAAGGAGAATAACAACACGGCTCGGATGGTTGGCGCGAAACAGTTTGCTCGTGATCATCGCGACAATGACTTGAGGCAATCCGGTTTGGAGATTGTCGGCTTGAACCACGAGCGCCGGTCGCGTCTTGGCAGTGCTCAGATCGGAATGAGGAAAGAGCACGAGAATGACGTCACCGCGCTTGTAGGTTGGCTTTGGCTGCGTCATAATTGTCGTAAATATCCATCTCCGGGCTGTTCCAATCTTCCGCAAAGCTTGCCAAGCGTGCGCGCAAATCGGAGGCTTGTGCTTCGTCAATACCGCGCGAGCGCAAATCAATGAAGCTAGGCTCGACAAACGTTATGATCACGCGCGCGTCGTTGTTCACGTTGGCGGGCAGTTCCTTAAGTTCGACTTTGCCGTTGCGATATACGCCTTCAACACTTATCAGCATGATCGCATGCTCCTTCGCTTTTGGTGAGAGTGCATACGCATTACTTTATCAACTCAGAGCGAATGCTGTTTCAAATATAGCACAAAACCTGAACAATACAAATCATGCACTCAAGCTTGAAGAGCGCCTAAAGGCGCTACTACGAACTCACCGCGCCAGCGAATCCGCCTCATCCAAATCCACCGAGTGCATGCGTTGATAGAGATTGAGCACGATGGCGAGCGCGACCGCGGCGCCGGCGGCCGCGACGATGATCACGAAAATTCCGAAGACTTGACCGTCCAACGGCGACTTGTCTTTATCGAGATAGCGCGCGAAGGCGATGAAGTTGAGGTTCGCGGCGTTGATGATCAACTCCACGCCCATGAGCACGGTGACGGCGTTGCGTTTGGTGATGACGGCGATCAAGCCGAGCGCAAAGAGAATTGCGGCGAGAATTAAAAAATGCTGCAAGCCAACGGGACTCATCTCGCCTCCCTTCGCGCGATGAATGCTGCGCCCACGAGCGCGGCAAGCAAGAGTACGGAAACGATTTCAAACGGAATGAGATAGTCGGTCATGAGCAGCAGTCCGAGATTTTTTACCGTGGGCGCCATTTCCGGCGCGTTCGAAACTTGCCACGGGTTGCTCATGATCAAGCGAATCATAATTGCGGCGACGCCGGCGCACACGAGCAGCGCAGGCCACATGCGCAGCGTGCCGGTGCGCATCTCCAAACCGGTGAAGCGTTGCGAGAGCATCACGCCGAAGAGCAGGAGCACGAGAATGCCGCCGACGTAGATGAGCATTTGCGTGGCCGCGAGAAAATCCGCGCCGAGCATGACGTATAAGGCCGCAATGCCGATGAGCGTGAAGAGCAAGCCCATGGCGTTATAAATGATGTTGCGCGCGAAAACCATCAGCGCCGCGGAGGCTAGCGTCCACGCGGCGAAGAGGTAAAACATGACATCGAAGGTGGTCATGGAGAGTTCCTGTGACGTTGCCTAAAAGATTGAAAAGCATTTTAAATTGACCATTGAAAATTTTCAATTGTCAATCTGAAAGGGCTCGCTCAATGCGGCGATCTGGCACGAGCCAGATCAGTGCGACCAACACATAGATGCCGACTGCGAGCCATCGTAATGACGGCGCGAAAACAATCGCGAGGAGATAGAATATCGGCGAAGCTTTGCCTTTCCAATCGCGGCCAACGGCTTTTTTCAAAAGCGAATCGGGGCCTTGCGCAACGATGATTGTTTGCTGCAAGATGAAATATGCAATTGCCGCCATGAGCAAAACGATGCCGTAAATCGCGACGGGCAAGCTCTCAAAATGATTCTCGCCCATCCAGCCGGTGGCAAACGGCACAAGCGAGAGCCAAAACAGGAGATGCAAATTCGCCCACAAAATCGCTCCGCTCACCCGATGAATCGTGTGCAGCAGGTGATGATGATTGTTCCAATAAATGCCGAGATACACGAAGCTCAAAATGTAGCTCAACAAAACCGGCAAGAGCGGCGATAACGCTTCCAGGTCGTCGCTGTGGGGCACTTTCAATTCCAGCACCATGATCGTAATAATGATGGCGATCACGCCGTCGCTAAACGCCTCGAGCCGATTCTTGTGCATATGAGGATATTCTCAAAACCATTTCCATCGCACCAGCAGCGCGACCGCAGCCGGTACTAGGAAAATGAGCAAAAAGATCGGCAATTCTTCTTGAACGGAATAACCCGCGCGCGCCACGCCGACCCACATGTTTGCCGCTGCCGCCAAAAACCAAATGCCAACG
>CAYNDW010000771.1:0-3482 GCA_964395375.1 uncultured Cytophagia bacterium | reverse complement strand
TAATTATTACAGATGTACCAACTGGTCCACTTGTTGGAGTGAAGGAGGTTATGGTGGGTGGACCGACTGGCGTTGCACTCACCTCATTACTAAACCCGCTCTCCAACCTCGCGCTATCCAAAACCGAGACGCGGAAATAATACTTTGTTCCGTTCGTGAGACCCGTAATTGTCTTTGTTGTATCAGAGATCGAAGCTGTCGATGAGTCTTTGAGCGACATCGTCACCGAGTCGGATCCAATGTAGATCCGGTATTTCAGAAAATCGGCTTCGGTGTTTTTATTCCATTTTAAATTTACTTGTGCGTTGCCAGCGGTGGCCAATAAGTTTTGTGGAGCATTAGGCGGAGGGGACACTAGATATCCGCCATTTCCCAAAATTGAAATTGAGGCGTAATTATGAGCGACAACTATGTCAATATCACCATCCGTATCAAAATCTCCAACCGCAACGGCTTGCGCGCTTCCATCTAAAGTATCAACCTCAGCAAAAACTCCAGTGCCGTTATTTGTGAGAATTGAAACTCCGCCCCCGCCGGATTGAAATTGATACGGGACAATAAGATCGAAATCACCATCCGAATCTATATCTTGTGCAACGGCAGAATTCGCGTGATGACCCGTGATAGATGGGCTTGATGTTAATGAAAAATTTGCATTTCCATCGTTCTTCAAAATCGTCACAGTAGTCGACGATGATGAGGCGTCATTTCTATTAGGAATGACCAAATCCAAATCTCCATCGCCGTCAACATCGGCCACTATAACATTGGATGGATAATTTCCGGCGTTGACAACACCTGAATTGCTGAAAACTCCAGATCCATTATTCTTCAAAATTGTCACCCCGAAATTGCAGTGAGCAGGAGCCGCAATGTCTAAATCTCCATCACCGTCAAAATCTCCAATACCTAAAGGAAATTCACAACCTTGAACATCTATCGAAAATGTGGAGGTAAAATTCCCCGTTCCGTCATTCTTTAATATTCTGACCGCAGAGTTAGCCCCGCCACCCGTTCCATTATCCGCCGCAGCGATATCCAAATCTCCGTCCCCGTCAATATCTGCAAGACTAGCAGAACTGAAACCATAGCCGACTGAAGATATTGTCGAAACAGAAAAATTACCAGTTCCATTATTCTTGAGAATGGCAATACTTCCATCAGTCTTTGGCACTACAATATCTATGGTTCCATCGTAATCGACATCTCCAGCCGCCATACAATTTTTTCCACCTGCGACAATGGTTCGTGACAAATACGAAAAATTCCCATTATTATTTGATAGTATATTAATTGAGTCACCGCTCCAAAAGGCGATATCAATATCCCCGTCTCCATCAAAATCTGCAGCAATAGGAAATGCGGGCAAAGAAGTTGGTGTCACGGTGATGGGATGTGCTGTATGGGAAAATATTCCTGTTCCTCCATTCTGGTTAATCGTAAAACTCCAATGATACCCATTCGTCAGCGTATCGCCGAGCGCACTAAGAATATTTTTTGTCGGATTGACTGTGACAACCTCTCCAGCCTTAAAGTCAATAGTCGGATCAAACGTGGCAGTTTTCGTTCCGCTGTTGTAGGAAATGTTGCTGCTTGTATGCAAACCTGATTGCGTGCCATTGACTCTGATGGTTGTATTTGTGAGTGTAGACGGATTGATTTCCGTGTTGAACGTTACAATGATGTTTGCGTTTTTCGCGACGTTAAGAGCGTTCTTTACCGGTGAAACCGATATAACACTGGGCGCAACTGGTGTCGCACTGACTTCATTGGAATAAGCACTCTCCACAAAACTGCTGTCGATAGCTTTCACACGGAAGTAGTAGGTGATGCCGTTGGACAACCCGGTGACGGTTTTCGATGTATCCGACAAATTGCCGCCGGCCGTTGAGTCGACCTTGGTTGTCGGACTGGGCGACGTGCCGCGATAGATTCGATATCGCAGGAAACGATTCTCCGAAATTTTATTCCACTTTAGCGTTACCTGTCCGGTGCCCGCAGTTGCCGTGAGATTCTGCGGAGTTTGAGGAGCAACGGTATTCCGTAACACCGAAACAGTATTGTTGCCGTTGTTTGCAACAACTAAGTCAGGTTTGCCGTCTCCATCTATATCCCCAATGGCAACGATTTGTGTAGCCACGCCGAAGTCAACTTTTGATGCAAAGGAACTTGCCGTAATTGAGCCAGAAGCACTCGTGTTCCTTAATACTGAAATACTATTGACGTTTGCTGTGACTAAGTCTGGTTTGCCGTCTCCGTCCACATCGTCAATAGCAACACTATATGGTGGTGGTCCCGTCGCAAAGTCAACCTTTGATGCAAAGGAACTTGACGTAATCAAGCCGAAAGTGCTTATGTTCCTGAAGACTGAAATAGTATTGTCGCTCCGGTTTGCAACGACTAAATCAGGCTTACCATCTCCATCCACATCCCCAATGGCAACACTAAATGGTGTTGTTCCCGTCGCAAAATCAACTTTTGATGCAAAGGAACTTGAAGTAATCAAGCCGGAAGTGCTTGTGTTTCTGAATACCGAAACGGTATGGCTGTTATAGTTTGCAATTACTAAGTCAGCCTTACCATCTCCATCCACATCACCAATGGCAACACTTTGTGGATTCAGTCCTGCAGTGAAGTCAACTTTTGAAGCAAAGGAGGTTGACGTAATGTAACCGGAAATACTTGTGTTCCTGAGAACTGAAATACTACCGCCTCCGTTTGCAGTGACTAAGTCTGGTTTGCCGTCTTCATCCACATCACCTATGGCAATACTTATTACTCCATTTCCCGTCGCAAAATCAACTTTTGATGCAAAGGAACTTGAAGTAATCGAGCCGGAAGTGCTTGTGTTTCTGAATACCGAAACGGTACTGCTACTATAGTTTGCAGTGACTAAGTCTGGGTTACCATCTCCATCCACATCACCAATGGCAACACTGTATGGATTCGCTCCCGTTGCAAAGTCAACCTTTGATGCAAAGGAACTTGACGTAATGGAGCCGGAAGTGCTTGTGTTCCTGAAGACTGAAACAGTGTTGCTGGTATGGTTTGCAATAGCTAACTCAGGTTTGCCGTCTCCATCCAGATCACCAATGGCAACACTATATGGATTCACTCCCGTTGTGAAACCTACATTATTAGCGGCAAATGACATCGCGTCAATTAGCTGACTACTTGGGAACACCACTACAAGCGGTTTATTTGAATATGCGGTCAATCCTGTTGTTGTATCGGTAACTGAAATAGGTGCGAACGTAGCGCCTACGGGCACCGTAACTGTTAATGAATTTGCACTTGCGTTAGTAACATTTGCGTTTGTTGCGCCAAACCAAACTATATTATTTGTAGCGGTAGTGTTAAAACCTGTTCCTGTAATTGTAACTGTTGTTCCAATTGCTCCGCTAGTTGGTGAGAAGGATGTAATTGTGGGTTGTGCGTAAAGAAATGTTGTTGTTAAAAACAAAATTAAAAGTTTGGAAATA
>CAYNDW010000770.1:2266-3484 GCA_964395375.1 uncultured Cytophagia bacterium | reverse complement strand
GGTGAGATTCGGCACGCTCGCTTTCAGATGTTTCTCCCCGCGTTCGCGCGTCACTTCCGTGGCGGTGCAAACAAAACCCTGCTGCGCCAAAAACGTGATCAACTCGCCTTTGCCGGAGCCGATTTCATAAACCGCTTGCCGCGGCGCGCCCAAAGCCGTGCGCCACTTCGCGTGTTTGTGCTCCGCAGTTTTCGGCTTGGCCTCGCCCACGATGCGATTGAGCCATTCCAATTCCTGATACAGGCGCGTATAGCAACGCTCGAAAGTTTCCCAACGGTTTTGCGGCGTGGAGGCGAGTAGTTCGCGGGTGAGTTGCTTTTCCAATTCCCAGTGCGCGAGAATCATTTGCTCGGTGACCGGGGTTGCGGCGGGGATGGAGTAGTTGGCCTTGTAGCGCGCGATCAGCTCCTGTCCTCTGGGCTGCATGCGAAATCCTTTCTGTAGATGCGAGCGAGGTATGATTGCAGTATTCGACGTCATGTCGAAAGCCTCAATGTCTACTTCAGAAAGGGCGCGAACGCGCAAAGGTGTTAATAAAATTTTTTGTGCGTGTCCTGTTCCGCGGGTTTAAAATTTCTGCAGCCACACGAGCGTCTCTTGCCATAACGAGGCGCGGAAGTGTTCGCGGAAAAAACCAAAGTGGCCAATGCGAGGAGCAGGACTAACGGCGGGCGTGAGATGATGGTGCGTAATGGTGGCGGAAGAATACGCTTGCAACAACGCTTCGACCGCGGGCTTGGGCGCGAAAAAATCATCCCAAAAACTATACGCCAAGATCGGCGTCGCAAGCTTGCGGTAATGTTGTAGCTCTAACTCATGAGCAAAGCCGAACAGGTATTGTCGATGCCGCCCCCACTTCGCCCATTCCGTTGCCACGCCGAGCGGCAAGTCTTCCCCAATGCCCAAGCGGCCGGGGAGATAGCCCAACATGCGCGCGATGAGGGGCATCACATGCCAGAGCGCGGCGATGCCATGGCGCGTGTGCCACGGCCAATAGCGCCAATAGCCGCTTTGCGCGGCAACGAGCACCATGCCTTGCACGAGATGATTGATGCCCGCCAAGCCCGCAAGTTGTCCGCCCACGCTGTGGCCCACGAGAAAAAATTTTTCGGGTTGAAATTCCCGCGCGCACCAGTGCGCGACGCCGGCAATGTCTTGTTGCGCCCAATCTTGCATGCGCGCGGAGAAGCCACGCAAAGTTGCCGGGCGCGACTCGCC
>CAYNDW010000770.1:0-2256 GCA_964395375.1 uncultured Cytophagia bacterium | reverse complement strand
GCCGATGCCGCGATAATCAAACGTGAGCGCGAGGAAATCATGCTCCGCCAGAAAGCGCGCGAACTTGTGATAATACTCTCGCCGAATCCTGGTGCCGGAATTGATGAGCACGACGCGCTTGCTTTCGCGCTCCGGACGAAAAAGCGTTGCGGCCAAAGGAAAGCCGTCGCGTGCTGCGAGCATGAGAGCGTGTGTGGTAACGCCGGACATAGTTTGCGATTGCATTATTGTTCAACCACGGCTTGGCCGTGGTTTTGGCTTGATCAAAAAAAGAATCTCACTTCGTTCGCATACAATCAAAATCAAGCCACGGCCAAGCCGTGGCTGAACATTACCAGGCGCGATCGTCAAAACAAGGCCAGGGCTTCAACGCGTATAGCGCAAACCAAATCCGTATGGAAACAGCGGCGACTCCGAATCGTGCGGCAGGTCTTCCTTTTGGCGCTCCACGGCTTCTATTGATGACGGCAGCTCAAAGGGTAGCTTGCCGGTGGGAGAAAATTTTCCGAAGAGCACGTCGAATATCGCTTCATCGCTTGCGCCAAAATTGGCCGTGAGGGCAGTGGCCGCGGCGTTTATCTCCGAGAGCACCACGCCGCGCTCGAGATAAATGCTCGCGACCGTGGGCTTGGCTTGCATGATCGCGAGCAGCGGCCGCAATTCTTCCGGCGTGAAGTTGACGCGGCCTTGATGAAAATACTTTTCGATAAAACCTTCTTTCGGCTCAAACGGCGCGTTGATGCGAACAATCGCCACTCCCGCGTCGCGCAAGCGATCGACCACTGTTCCGAATTTTTTGGCAATCGCAACATCAAAGCCTTGAACAAAAATTTTGGTTCCAGCGGCGAGCGGCAGCAGCGGCTGGTTTTGCCACGGCGTATTTTTCAGCAAGACTTGCGAGCGCAATTGCGCTTGATAACCCGACTCCGTGTGCGCCGCCTCGCCGCAAATCGTCGCGGCTTTTTCTTCTTCGACAAACGGATTATCAAAAAGCCCGAGTTGAAATTTCAGCTTCAACAATTTTCGCGCGGAGTGATCAATGCGCGTTTCCGGCACTTCGCCGCTTTGCACCAACTCGACGATCAACTCCGGCACGCTTTCGCCGCCGAATTGATCGAGGCCGGCTTCCAAAGCTTTCTTGACTTTTTGCGCGGGCGACAGATGCTCCACGCCGTAATCGCGCGCTTCGGAAATCGTTTGCCCGAAAATTTTAATCGAGGTGATCAAGCCCCAATCGCTGCACACGATGCCTTGATAGCCGAGGCGGTCTTGCAATAAATCGTGAATGATTTGCTTGTTGAATCCGAACGCGGTTTCTTCCACGCCGTTGAGGCCGCGCGCCACGCTGTAATACGGCATAATTTGCGCGGTGCCGGCTTTAAGCGCGGCGCGAAAAGGAATGAGATGATGGTCGAAATTATTGCCGGGATAAACTTGATCCTTGCCATAACGAAAATGCGAATCCCAACCCTCGGCTTGCGGCCCGCCGCCGGGGAAATGTTTGGTCATGCACGCCACACTGCTCGGCGTCAAACTGTCGCCTTGAAAGCCGCGAATATATGCCGCAGTGAGTCGCGCCGAAGTGTTTGCGTCTTCGCCAAAGGTCCCGAAAATTCTTGCCCAACGCGGCTCGGTCGCCAAATCCGCCATGGGATGCAATGCGGTGTGAAGGCCCATGGCGCGATATTCTTTGGCGGCCATTTGCCCGAATTGCGCAACGAGCATTGAGTCGTCAATCGCGCCGAAACCGAACGGCTCGCACCAATGCGACACGCCCGGCATGTGCATGCTGGTGACGCCGCCGAGTTGCATCGCGCCGTGGCGAGGATCGGAACTGAAGGTGATCGGAATGCCGAGGCGCGTGCGCTCCGCGAGGCGCTGCATGGCGTTGGTGAAACGCGCGCACGCGGTGGGATTGGCCACCATGAAGACGTTAAAAAAGTTCATCTGCTTTTCATACAGCGCCGTGGCGGGCGCAAGGAAACTCATCGGATCGAGCGCGCCGGGCAGGTCGCCGTTCTCGTTGATGTTGAACGCAATAAAAGTGTGCATCATCAACCCGGCCTTTTCGGCGAGCGTCATTTGCCCGAGCAAATCTTCCACACGCGCGCTCGTTGGTTGACGAGCGTCTTCGTAAGGATCGAGGCGGCCATTCTTGTTCAAATCGCGGAAAGAATAATTTTCTACGCTCAGAATTGACGGCGGCGGCGTGGCTTTGGCGCGCGTGCCCGAATGGGTTGGGGATGCTGAAGTCAG
>CAYNDW010000769.1:0-3486 GCA_964395375.1 uncultured Cytophagia bacterium | reverse complement strand
CTGACTCGCCATCGTCGCACGATACGCCCAGACGACCAGCGCCAGCAGCGCTACTCCGCCGATTGCGACGAGTGGCCACCAGAGGATTGGTTGAATGGCAAGGTGTGGTAAATGGTTCATAGTTCGCGATTCAGCGTTCAGATTTCAGGCAGAAGAATCGAAGTTCGGGTTCAAGGCACAGTCACAGGTTGTCTTTCCTGAACCCTGAACCCCGAACCCTGACTCCTCCTCTGGCTCTCCGCACTCCGCTCTCCGCCCTCCGCCTTTCTGTAAAACCGATTCGCGAGCACATGCTCAACCGCAAAGATCAACACGAGCAGCAGCATCAGCCACGGATACAGCTCGCGGCCGATGCGCACGTCACCCATCGCCTCGCGCAATTCGTCGGTCGTGCGTGCGACGGCATAGTTGCCCTCGCCGAGCACCGCGGCCAATTCCGTTGCAGACATCGGATCGAGCCGGCTTTCGGCCGGGATCGGATTGACGCTGAAGACTTTTTGGAATGCCTGATCGCCCTGCCCGCCGGCGATGCGATAGTTACCCAAGAGTTCGGGGGCAACGACGACCACGCCGCCATCCGACGATGCCGCATCGCTCGTCGAACCCGTCGCTTTGCCCGTGTCGGCCGTGTGGCGGGTCGGCTCCTCGGAGTCGGGCGAATACAGCAGGTACGGACCGATCTTCTGGCTCCGGTCCGGACGGATCAGGACATCTTGGCCGACCTGATAATTAAGCTGTTGTTCGGCATGGCCGGCCAGGTAATTGATCAGATTGTCCATGAGCGGAACGAAGAGCACGTCGAACTGCCGCAGATCGTTCCAGTCCTTGGCTCGCGGGTCAAAGTGGACCGGCGTCGTACACACGACGACGCGGCCGGGACGCGTGCCGCCCAACGTCCGCTCGGCCAGTGCAATCGAGCCGTCGGTGAAGTCGATCACTCGCCGAGCGTTCTTCCCCGACAGCTCCGTTCGGACGTAGCGCTCGCCGACCACCTGCCCAAGCGCGGCGGGGTCCCATTCGTGAATCTTCTTCACCACCGGGTGGCTCGGCATCGGTGCCTGCATGCCGACTGGCTGCTTCGGCGTCGCGACCTTGTCGAGTTTCACGGGCAAGAGGTTTTGAGCGACCTCCTGGTTGTAGTTGTCCTGCTGCACGCGGTTGCCCAAGAAAACGCCGAGCCCGCCGCCCGACATCACAAACGACCCCAGATCGGACCAGCGGCCTGGCACCAGATCCTGAACATTGACCAGGCAAATCACGTCGTAGTCCGCCAGCCGCTTGTCGCCGAGCCGCGACGAGAGGATCCGCTCGCACTTGTGCCGCGACCGCTGCTGTTGGGTCAAGAGTTCCGGAGCGAGCGCGTTTTCCAGCAATTCGCTGTCACGCTCGACGTCGGAGACGATCAGCACGCGCGTTTCCGGCCGGACCTCGATGGCGAGGAATCGCTCGTCGTCGAACTTGAGGCCGCCGCCGTTGCGCAGCACGAGCCGTCCCTGGTACGCGCCCGGCTTGAGCCGCGGCAGCGGGAATTCGGCCCGGGCGGCCTTGCCCTTTTCCACGGCCAGTTGCTGCGTGCCACGTGTCTCGCCGTCCAACAAGAACTCCAGCAGCACATCCTCCCCCTGCCCCGCGTCTTCCACGGTCACGCGAACCAGTGCGTCACTGTTGGCCGGCAACACCTCCGCCGACGGCGCCGCGGCCGAAATGAAAACGTTCTTGGACTCGGCCACACCCACATTCAGCAAGTAGACCGCGACGCCGCCCTTCACCGACTCCAGCGCCGCCTTGATCTCCGTCGCCCCTTCGACCGAAAAGCTCCCGGTCGCCAGATCTGTGAAGACATAAATCTCCTTTCGCGTCCGGTCACTCTCGCTCAGTCCCCGGCATGCCTCGATGATGGCCTGGTTCAGCGACCCGGCCCGCGCCCGCAACCGCAATGAATCGATCCGCTGCCGAACCAGCGACAGCTCCGGAAAGAACCGCGCCGTCGGCTCCGCCGAATCCAGCACCAGTGCCTCGCTGCCGTCGGGGAATTCCTTGATCAACTCCTTGGCGATTGCCTTTGCCTCCTCGAGCCGCGACTTCCCTTGCACCTGGTACTCCATCGACAGGCTCGTATCGAACAGCATGGCCGCCGCCACCGGCGCCTGCTGGTCGGGAATGAAACTCGCCCCATGAATCGACGGCCGCGCCAGCGCCAACGCCATCAGCGCGATCAGCAGCATCCGCATCGCCAGCAGCAGCCAATGCCGAATCCTGAGCTTCCTCAGATTCACGCGATGCCGCTGCCGAATCAATCGCAGCGCCGGGAACATCTCATGCCGCGGCTTCTGCCTCAGAATGAGGTGCAAGATCACCGGTATCGCCGCCAGCGCGGCCCCGGCCGCCAGACCTGCATGGAGAAAGGTGAATTCCATCGTCCGTTATTCAATCACGATGAGCCGGCGTAGGAAAGAGCCGAATTACCAAAAAGCCATCGCACTCGCGTTCGTGTGTCGAGAAGCCATCGGGTGTACGATAGAATAAGGTCAAATCAGGTCTTGCGGATTTCGAGGAGTAGTTACGATGCCCGTGCATGATTGGACGAAAGTGCGACCGGGAACCTTTCACGACTTTCATAATTCGTGGATTACGCACCTCAAAGAGGCGCTCAACGCCGGACTCTTGCCGTCGAACTTCTACGCGATGGCCGAGCAGCCAGCGGAGGACGTGTGGCCGGATGTGCTGACTCTCGAAGCGGCCAGTCCAGCGCCGGACTCGCCGGAGTTCTCCGAAGATCCCAGTAGTCTCGCGGGCGCCGGCCCGACTACGTTGCTCGCCGTGGCCGAGCGCCCACCCAAAGTCAGTTTCACGATGCACGCCGAGATGGCTGAGTGTGCCGCGCGGCGACGTTCGCTCGTCATTCGTCACGCCACGGGCGATCGCATCGTGGCCTTCGTCGAAATCATTTCACCGGGCAACAAACATTCTGAGGCCGCATTCGGCAAGTTCCTCGACAAAGCCTTCTCCGCGCTGCGTCACGGCTACCACTTGCTCCTCATCGACCTGTTCCCGCCCGGTCCGTTCGACTCTGCGGGCATTCACGGCGCGATCTGGGCCGAGATAGAAGACGCCCGATATCGGCCGCCGCTGGATCGACCTCTCACACTGGCGGCCTACGAAGCCCGTCGCCCGCAAACGCCCGCCACGATTTCGCCGACGGCGTACGTCGAACCGATCGCCGTCGGGTCCGTACTGCCGGAAATGCGGCTGTTCATCGAGCCCGGCTGGTACGTGAATGCACCACTCGAAGAAACCTACACCGCCGCCTGGAACGGCGTCCCCGATCGCTGGCGACGCGTCATTGAAACCCCGTAGGCTCCCCGCGCAACGGTCATGAAACTTCCGCGTTGGCTGGTGATCGCGATGCTGACCACGAGCGTGCTGACCCCGCTCGCCGCCGCCGGCTGGTGGTGGGTCACGTGGCCGGAACGGACGGCAAGGGAG
>CAYNDW010000768.1:0-3489 GCA_964395375.1 uncultured Cytophagia bacterium | reverse complement strand
CGCGAGAACATTCAAGGCGCGCCGGATTTGGTGATCGAAGTGCTCTCGCGCGGCACGGAGAAGCGCGACCGGGAAGAGAAGCTGGCGCAATACTCACGCTTCGAAGTGCAAGAGTATTGGATGGTGAATCACGAACAGCAGTGGGTGGAAGTGTGGCGCAGGGCCGCGGGCGAGTTGGCCTTTCACCAACGCTTGGAGGCCAATCAAATTTTGACCACGCCGCTCTTGCCTGGTTTAAAAATCCGGCTCGCTAAAATTTTTCAGCAGCGCATGAATTGATCCGAGGTTTTGACATGATGCTCCTCGGCGCGAGATCGCCAAGCCTTACATGGATGCGGACTATTTCAAACTGTTCGAGGGCGGCATCAGCTCTCGAATAAAAAAGGCCACGGAAAATTTCGTGGCCTTTTTCTTTTTCAAACCAAAGATTTTTCATCAAGAGGATTTTTTGCTTGGCGCGGGCGGGAGTTTTTTGCGCACAGGCTGCGGGACGATTGTGCGACGTTCCTGCTTTTGCTTACGTCGAATCATTTCCGCGACGTTCTTTTGCCGGTTGTTGTTGCCTCGCATTACGCCACCGCGGGTTGGGGTTTGGTTAAAGAAGATTTTTCTTCCAGCGGACGCCGCGGGCGGCGGCTCAACGCTAATTTGATGACGTCTTCCATCTCGCCCACAAAACTAAACTCCATCGTATCGCGCACGTGCTGGGGAATCTCTTCGAGGTCTTTGCGATTCTTCTCCGGCAAAATAACTTTGTTGATGCCGGCCCGCTTCGCGGCCAGCACTTTTTCTTTGATGCCGCCGACCGGCAGCACCAAGCCGCGCAACGTAATCTCGCCGGTCATGGCAACGTCGTGCAGCACGAGGCGGTCGGTGAGCAACGACACCAACGCCGTGAACATGGTCACGCCCGCGCTCGGCCCGTCTTTCGGAATCGCGCCCGCGGGCACATGAATGTGAATATCGATTTTATCGAAAATTTCCTCGTCGATATCGAGCAGTTTGGCTTTGCTGCGAATGAAAGAAAGCGCGGCGTGCGCGGATTCTTTCATCACCTCGCCTAATTGTCCGGTCAACGCCAGTCCGCCTTTGCCGCGCATCTTGGTGGCTTCGATAAAAAGAATGTCGCCGCCCACCGGGGTCCACGCCAACCCTGTAGCCACGCCGTTGCGGCTCACCCGCTCTTTCACATCGGAGAAGTATTTAATCACGCCGAGATATTTTGCGACTTCGGCTTTCGTAATGCTTTTCTTTTCCACGCCAGCAGGTGCCGGCTCGATGCTCTGCGCGCGCGTCTCGACAATTTCACGCGCGACGCCGCGACAGATATTCGCCACTTCGCGTTCGAGATTGCGCACGCCCGCTTCGCGCGTATACGCCGAGATCACCTGCGTGAGCGCTTCCGATTCAAAGTTTAAATTTTCAGGCTTCAAGCCGTGCGCGTCGAGTTGTTTGGGCACGAGAAAACGTTCGGCGATACGCATTTTATCTTCCGCGGTGTAGCCTGGAATTTCGATGATCTCCAAACGATCTTTGAGCGCGGGATGAATCGGGTCTTCCAGATTCGCGGTGGCGATGAACATGACTTTGGAAAGATCGAACGGCACTTCGAGGTAATGATCGCTGAAAGAAAAATTCTGTTCGGGATCGAGCACTTCCAACAATGCCGAGGACGGATCACCGCGATGATCCGCGCCGACTTTGTCGATTTCATCCAACATGAAAATCGGATTGTTCACGCCCGCGCGCTTGAGGCCTTGAATGACGCGGCCGGGCAAGGAACCAATGTACGTGCGGCGATGCCCGCGAATTTCGGCTTCGTCATGCACGCCGCCCAGCGAGATGCGCACGAACTTGCGCCCGAGTGCGCGCGCAATTGAGCGACCGAGCGAGGTTTTGCCCACGCCCGGAGGGCCGACGAAACAGAGGATCGGACCTTTCATATCCGGCTTCAATTGCCGCACGGCGAGATATTCCAAAATCCGCTTCTTCACTTTTTCGAGATTATAATGATCCTCGTCGAGCACTTTGCGCCCGTAGCCGACGTCGAGATTGTCTTCGGTGTGCTTGTTCCACGGCAGTTCGATCAGCCAATCAAGATAGGTGCGCGACACGGTATATTCCGCCGCCGCGGGAGGAATTTTGGAAAGCCGTTCGAGTTCTTTCTCCGCAACCTTTTTTGCTTCCTCCGGTAATTGCGCGTCTTCCAAACGCTTGCGCAACTCGGTCGTTTCGTTGGTGCGCTCGTCTTCGTCTTCACCCAACTCGCGCTTGATGGCTTTTAATTGCTCGCGCAAATAATAATCGCGTTGGTTCTTGGAAATCTCGCCTTGCACTTCATTTTGAATTTTGCTGCCGAGTTCGAGAATCTGCAACTCTTTGCTAAGCAGAAAGGTGACGCGCTCCAAGCGTTTGCGCACGTCCGTCATTTCCAAAATGCCCTGCTTCTCTTCCATTTGCAGATTGAGATTCCACACGATGATGTCGGCCAAGCGTCCGGGAATATCGGTGTTCATCACGAGCATGGCGTGTTCGGTGGTCAAATAGGGCGCAAGCTCCACGGCTTTTTGAAACTGCGCGCGCAGATTCATCACCATCGCGTCGATGTCCATGCCTTCCACCGGCGCATCGGGATAAGGCTGCACGGCGACGACGAGATACGGCTCGCTTTGCAGATAATCCAACACGCGCGCGCGCGCCACGCCCTGCACCATTGCGCTTTGCGTGCCGTCCGGCATTTTGAAAATCTTCATCACTTGCGCAATCGTGCCCCAACGATAAACATCTTCATGCCCCGGCTCTTCTGTGCCGCCGTCTTTTTGCGCCACTACGAGAATCAAACGTTCGCCGCGAATCACGTTTTCGAGCAGGCGCACGGATTTTTCACGGCCAATGGAAAGCGGCAAGATTTGATGCGGATAGATAACGGTATTGCGCAGCGGCAACAACGGCATGATCTTGGGGATCTTCAGTTCCGGACCTTCATGCAAAAAATCACGGTCTGCGCTCATCTCACTTCCTTATTTATGATGATCACGAATTGACGAACTGTCACTTTGTTTAATTCTTGCGCGAGAGAATTTGCGCGAGCCTCATCTACTCAGACCAAACTCTCAACAAAGCACAACGCTGCGAAGAAACCAACGAGACATTTTCTTGACAAATCATATGCCAGTACACACTCATCGTATGTGCGACTAAGTTCAATGAACGAGGCAAGTCCTTTGTCCACCTTGCACAGCATCTTGTCACATATCGGCCAGCCTTGACAATCGCGCAGCAACGTGGCAGAGTGTGCTGCATTCTGTCGTGCGCGCAATTGCAAAGACACAACTTTATGCGAACGCAACACGGCTGGATGCTTGTTGCTGGTTGCTGGATTCTTGTTGCTGGATGTGCAATTGAACAGCATTCAGCATTCAGCATTCAGCAACCAGCATTCAGCAACCAGCATTCAGCAACCAGCATTCAGCAACCAGCATTCAGCAA